>CAINDV010000280.1 GCA_903847485.1 uncultured Verrucomicrobiota bacterium | reverse complement strand
GCCGGCCTGCGGGCGAGCGGAGGAACACCCGTGCAAAACACCACAAGGAACCCAGGCACGCGCCGTACACAAAGTGTGCGGCATCTAAGAACCGCACCACCCGCTGGCCCGCTGGCGCTGCGGCCAGTTTGGGCTGGAGTTATTTTTAGGAACGCCGCCTGTTCGGCCTGCTTTTCCGGCGTAGCCGCCCGGCCCGGCACAAAGCCGCATTTGCGGTACTTCATCTTGAGGCGGCGCAGGAAAGCCCGCACCTGAGTCAACCCCCGCCGCACGCCGGGGTGCGCGGTGATCACCGCTTGGGCCGGCGCGCAGGGGGCTGGCGGAGGTTGGCGCAAGTGCGCTTCCAAACTCGCCGCGTGCGGGTGAAGACGGTTCGGGCGGCCGGCGTAGCCCAGTGGCTTCAAACCGTCCAGCCCCCCGTGCTCAAAGACCCGCAGCTAGCGCCCCAAGGTCGGCTTGCTGAGCTGACAAATCCGGCCGATTAGGTGGCGCGGTAACGCGAGGCGCTTGAGCTAGACCGCTGCCAGCTTGCGTTGCACTTTGGGGTGCGGGTGCGCATAGCGCCCGGCTTCCAGCGCGGCCCGGTCGCTGGCGGTAAAGGAGAGACAAATCATGCGGCGTTCCCTTGGCACCGAGCCCAGACAACGTCAATAATGAGGTCACTCTTTCAACCGCGCTTAGTATAGTAGTCGCGCGTCAGGGGGAACGTGCCGAACAAACCCTGGACCTGGCGGGTTTCTCGCCCCTTGCGGGCTTGGCCCGGTTGGGGCTGGTAGGCGGCATCGATCCGGTCGGCGACCGTTTGCAGGAGAAAGCCCACCAGCGCGTTGGCCGGCTTGAAGAGCGCGCTACGCACCAGCACCTCCAGGTGCTGGACGGACGGCCCGTTGGGTTCCTGCCCCTGAAACTGCGCCATCAACTGGTGGATTTCCTGGTCTTGGGCCAGGAGGAGGTCCGGGGTGGGTGGGGCTTTTTTTGAGCCGGCCTGCCGTTCGGCACGCGTCCTTGCCACCAGGAGTTCGACGTATTGCCGGACCAGTTGTTGGAAGCGTTGGTAGTCGGCCAGGGCGGCCTGGAATTCGGCCACCTGCTCGGTCGGCACATAGCGGGAAACATTGCGGCCGTTTTCGTAGCGTTGGTGATTGTAGTACGGGCCGGCCGGGCCTTGGCGGATGACGCTGACGGAGCCACGGTCCAGTCGCTGAATCTGAGCCAGGTTCTGGAGGACGGATTCGGGTGTGATAGGAGTCTTCATGCGCGGCAGTATATGCTAGAAACATATCCTCCACAGCAAACAACGGGCGCAAAACCAAAATCCGCTGGTTGGAGTCTTACGCCTATGGCGAGCCAAAGAAAGCTCGACCGCTGGCACGCTGGAAGACAGGATGAACTCCGCCAGGTCATCGCGGTCACCGATAAACGACATGATGCTGGCGCCCCGCCAACCAAGCGGGATTTTGCCGGTGTAAATGAGGTCGGTGACCAGATACCACTTCTGTTCCCGGGCATAGCGGGACACGCCTTTGAAGAAACCGTCGTGCGCGCTGGTCAAGGCCGGCAGGACCGATGGGGAGCGCACCCGGGTGCCCCCGCTCGGCAGGATCTTCGAGTCAGCGCCGGACACGCCGTTGGCAGGCCAGGAATCAGCTTTGGCGGACCTTCTACCAGAACGGCGGCGTACCCGCCTTGGCGACGGGAACATCGCCACAATGCGCAATGGGATTCGCCCGCGGTGGCAAGGTGAAGCCCCTTCGCCTCTCGCTCCGCGGCGGCTTTGCGTTAAAAGGTTTGTGCGGGAGAGGAGACCGATTTACCATTGCGCCTGCCTACGCGATTCATTCAGAAACAGAGCTTGCTCCGACGCATTGAGCACGCCACGCAAGTGCCCAGGCTGGGCGGTGTTGTCCCATTGATAATGCTCGTTGCGTCTGCGAGTGCCCGTGCGCAAGAACCTACTTCCCCCTCGACGGGCCACCTGGGTCCTTCGTCTGTGTCGGCGCCCTCCACCGACTCGGGCTGGATCAGCCGCGCCTGGCAAACCGAAGAGGGGCTGCCGGGCAATACGGTGGTGGGCGTCGCCCAAACGCCCGACGGGTTTCTCTGGGTGGCCACGGAGAGCGGCTTGGTCCGCTTCGACGGGGTGCGCTTCCAGGAAACAGCTCCCTCGGGCAACCCAACTCAGGCGTTTCTGGTGGACCGCCGTGGCCGCCTTTGGCTTGGGAGGACCACCGCGAAAGGAGGGGGGGAGGTGGTCTGCCTGGATACGGGCAACACCCGCGCGCTCCCCCGACCGGTGGTGGGGATGGCGGAAGACGGGGAGGGCGCGGTGTGGAACTCTGCTGGCGGCCTTGTTTACCGCATCCAGGACGATCGTTTTACCTCCTTCTCCAGCGAGGCGGGTTTGCCCGCCGGCAGAGGAAAGTGTTACTTGGCGAACGACAGCCTGGGTCAGTTATGGTTTGCCCACCGCAGCCAAGTGGGCGTGTATCGCGATGGCAAGTTTCGCCCGTTGCTGACCTTGAACGAACCGTGCGGCGCCCTGAATGGCGCGAGGTCCGGCGGAGTGTGGATTGGCGCGGGAAGGCGGGTGCTAAAATACCGCGGGGAGGGTGGGCCTCAGGACCTCGGCGAGTTGGTGGCCAACCGGCCAGACGTCAAGCCAACCGTCCTTTGCGAAGATCGGCGGGGCCGGCTGTGGGTGGGAACGGCGGGGGCCGGATTGCTTCTGCACAATGGCGCGGGATTCGACGAGGTGGCCCTGGCCAAGCGGGAGATCCTTTGTTTGACGGAAGATCGGGAGGGGAGTCTGTGGGTGGGCACCCGCGGCGGCGGGCTGGTCCGGGTGAGACCCCGTGCTTTCGAATTCGAGACGCTGAGTTCCGGCCCTTCGCCGGATGGGATGGCGTCGCTGTGCCAGGACGCCGATGGGACGCTCTGGGCAGTCACACAAAGCGGACGGCTCGCGCGGAAAGAAGGCCCGCGCTGGCGGGTCCTGTCCGCCGAGGACGGCTGGTCCGGCCCGGCGGCCACCTGCGTGACGGCGGCACCGGAGGGCGGCGTCTGGGTGGGCACCCAAGCTGGCGGCTTGCGCTTGTGGCGCCAGGGGGAAGTCCGCGCCATCACCCAGCAAGACGGTCTGGCGAGCCAATCTGTGACCGCCCTGCTGACCAGTCCCGCCGGGGATGTCTGGCTTGGGACACTTACCTCTAACGCGGTGCAACGGCTGCGGGACGGCCATTTCCGGACCCTCATGCTGCCACAAACGAGTGGGCAGTTTGGCAGCCTGGCGGTGGATGCTTCGGGCGGTGTCTGGGCCGCCACCGTGGGTGGTCTGCTGGCGCGGGTGAGCCAGGAATCGCTGGTGGACCAAACCACCAACACTTTGGGCGTGTGCCACCCCATCACCTCGCTCTGTGCTACACCCGACGACAGCCTCTGGATTAGCTACCAGGGCCTGGGGGTGGGCCGGCTCAGGCAGGGGCGTTTCACCCGGTTCGGCACGGAGCAAGGGCTGCGGGATGACTACATCATTCAAATTGTGGCGGACGGACTGGGCCGGCTCTGGTTTGCCGCCAACCGGGGGCTGTTTTACGTGGCGGAGAAGGACTTTGACGCGGTGGCGGAGGGCCAGCAGGCGCGGGTGCGTTCGGTGGTCTACGGGCAGGACGACGGATTGCCCGTTTGGCAGGCCTACCACCGCTATTGGCCCGGGGCGTTGCGGAGCGCCGACGGCCGCTTGTGGATTCCCATGGTCAGCGGATTGCTGGTGGTGGATCCCAGCATGTTGACGGAAAACCGGGAGCCGCCGCCGGTCGTGATTGAGCGGGTGGTGGTGGATGGTCAGTTGGTAGCCGATTGCGAATCCCGGCCGGGGCCAAGGGCGCCGCACTCTGCCGCGCCGCTGGATCTGCATCAGCCCGAGGCGCGCTTGCGCCTGCCTCCCGGACCCCGGCAGGTGGAGTTGGAGTACACGGGTTTGAGTTTCGTGGCACCGCGGAACGTGGCGTTCAAGTATCGGCTCGAAGGATGGGACCGCGACTGGGTAGAAGCAGGCGCGCGGAGGGTGGCCTACTACAACCACCTGCCGCCGGGGGATTACCGCTTCGAGGTGATGGCCTGCAACAATGACGGATTCTGGAGCCAGGAGGCGGCGGCGCTGGAGCTGACGGTGCTGCCGCACGTTTGGGAAACGACGTGGTTCAGGCTGGTCGGTTTCGCCACGGGCATGGCTGGCCTGGTGGGGACAGGGTGGCTAATCGCCCGGCGCCGGGCACGCCGGCGGCTGGCCAACCTGGAGCGAACCGCCGCCATCGAACGCGAACGCACCCGCATTGCCCGCGACATGCACGATGAATTCGGGTCGCGCCTGACCACGATCGCAAACCTTGGCGAACTGGCGATGAACCACACCCCATCGCCAACTGACATGAAATCTCAGCTCGGCTTGATCACCAGCCAGGTGCGGGAACTCATCAACACGGTGGATGAGGTGGTTTGGACCGTGAGCCCCGAGAACGACTCGCTGCCGAGCCTGACCGCTTTCCTCAGTGACTACACCGAACGCTTTGTCGCTCCGAGTGGGATCAGGCATAGGTTGGAACTGGACCCGGATTATCCTTTACTGCCGGTGCCGGCAGAGGCGCGGCATAATCTGCTCCTGGCGACCAAGGAAGCCCTCAATAACGCCGTTCGCCACGGCGTCCCGAAGACGATCCGCCTGAAGATTCATGTGCAGGACGGATGGCTGGAGGTGGGGGTTTCCGACGATGGTCATGGATTCGAGGTGGAGAAGGCCGGAGCGCGCCGGCATGGCCTGGCCAATCTGGCCGAGCGGATGAAACAAATCCAAGGACGGGTCGAAATCCGGAGCGTACCCGGCCAGGGAACGTGGGTGACGCTCTGGATGCCGCTGACCGGCAGCGCCGGGGAACAATGAACTATGCCGTTTGGCATATAGAACCGAGAATTCATGCGCGCTAAAGTCCGGCCAGTGGCTGAAAGTCAAAAGCAAAATACGAAGGTCAGAGTCGCGCTGGTCGAGGACAATGCGGAGACGCGTCGAACCTGGGCCAGGCTGCTGGACGCTCACCCCGACATCCAATGTGTCGCCGCCTGTGCGACCGCCGAGGAGGCGCTCCAGCGGATTCCGGCGTGCCAGCCGCAGGTGATCCTTATGGACATCAACCTGCCGGGAATGTCCGGCATCCGCTGCACCGCCTTGCTCAAGGAACGCCTGCCCGGGGGGCAAATCCTCATGCTCACGGCCTATTCGCACAACGACTACATTTTTGATGCGCTTAAAGCCGGTGCCAGCGGTTACCTGCTCAAGAGCCTTTCTTCCGCCGAACTGATTCGCTCCATCCTGGAAGTGGTTGACGGGGGCGCGCCCATGACTGGCCAAATCGCCCGGCGGGTGATCGCCGTCTTTCGCCAGCCAGCCGCCCAGGGTCTGAACCAGACCTCACTGACCTCCCGCGAGAAGGAAGTCCTGCAACTCCTCGCCCAGGGTTACACCAACAAGGAAATTGCCTCCCATCTGGACTGCGGCGCCGGCACCGTAAAAATTCATCTCGAACACATCTACGAGAAACTCCATGTGCATTGCCGGGCGGGGGCCACCGCGAAATTCCTGGGCGGCTCCGTGCCGGCGACCGGGGCAACGGGCGCGAAGGCATAGCCAAGCCAAGCCGCCGGAAACGAGACCCTCCCAGGCGTTTTCGCCTGAAGGGGCATCCGCTTGGACTTCACCGTTGTCCCATAGTCGCGTCGTCAGCTTTCGGCATGACAGCTCTTCAGTGGCTCAGCTTTTGATTGTGCCTGTCCGCCCTCTGCCATCCGATCACTTTGCCTCGAGTACTTCGAGTTGCACCCAGCCACCGGCATATATGCCATTTGGCATATAGTAGAATCACCCGCCGTTCGGGTAAAGTGCTCGCGAGTTATGACTCTCTGTATGCCAAGCATGCACCGGAAGACAGTGACGCCGCCGCGCCGCGCCGCGCACGGCGGGATCAATTTTGTGGACCTCCGTCCACGAAGGCGCGACGGTTCTGCTCACTCGGTGGGCAGGCCCGCGGCGCGGAGGTTTCGGA
Source organism: uncultured Verrucomicrobiota bacterium (assembly GCA_903847485.1). Lineage (GTDB taxonomy): Bacteria > Verrucomicrobiota > Verrucomicrobiia > Limisphaerales > JAJXZI01 > CAINDV01. The sequence continues at coordinate 5,910 of CAINDV010000280.1, read as the reverse complement.
CCATTTCCGAGGCCCAAACTAACGAGTGAACTAAACAAATAAACTGCGCAGTTAATTCTGCCAAAAAAGAACAAGTGCGTATGAACATAAAAACAAAAGTGCAAATCCATCGGTGCGGAGGTTTCGGACCGGTTCCGACGCCCAAACTAAACCCAATGACCGAAACAGCAATAACATGATATGGAGCCGGACATATTGTAATTAGAACACACCGTAAAAGAGACATGACTATGAACAAGCAAATGACCATGAATAGACTAAACGCCACGCTGATCGCTGGCGCAACCGAAGAACAGATGCAACCCGCATTACCGAAGGAAGGAACCTTCCTGAAGAGCAAGCGATTGTTAAGCGCGCTCGCCGCGCTGACGCTGCTGGCGTTGCCGGTGGTGGCACTGGCGCAAAGCGACGCCACGCTGGCCGATTTGGCACCCAGCGACGGCACGCTGACCCCCGCCTTTGCCAGTGGCTCCTTCAGCTACACGGCCAGCGTGCCCTACACGACCACCACCATGACCGTGACGCCCCTGGCGACGGACTTCAATGCGACGGTCAGGGTGAACGGCAGTCCCGTCAGTTACGGCAATCCCTCCGGCCCCATCAGCCTCACCGTAGGCGCCAACGTCATCACCACCGTGGTGGTTTCGCAGGACACGACCGCGACGAATACCTACACGCTCACCGTCACGCGTGAGCCGGCCGACGCCACGCTGGAGTATTTGGTGCCCAGCGACGGCGCGCTGACTCCCGACTTTGCCAGCGGCACCTTCAGCTACACGGCCAGCGTGCCCTACGCGACCGCCAGCATGGTCGTGTATCCCGTACCGACGGACCCCCTCGCGACGGTCACGGTGAACGGCAGTCTCGTCCTCTATCTCGATCCATCCCCCCCGATCAGCCTCATCCCGGGCGAGAACGTCATCACCACTGTGGTGGTTTCGCAGGACATGACCGCGACCAATACCTACACGCTCACCGTGACGCGCACTGGGAAAGCCGATCTGGCCAGCCTGGTGCCCAGCGCCGGCACGCTGGTTCCCGCCTTTGCCAGTAGCACCCTTCGCTACAAAGACAAAGTGCCCTACGGGTCCACGATCATGAACGATCCCTTGCCCATGACCGTGACACCCACGGCGGCGGAGCCCGGCGCGACGATCACGGTGAACGGCAGTCCCGTCACCTCCGGCAGCCCCTCGGACCCGATCAACCTCAACGCGGGCGCCAATGTCATCACCATCGTGGTGACGGGGGACGATGGCATTACGACCCAGACTTACACGCTCACCGTCACGCGCGATGGTGTGGTCGGCAACGCCGGCTTTGAGGCGCGTGGAGCATACGCTCCACTGCCCGATGGCTATGATGAGTACCCCCAATATGCTTCGGAAATCTGGCGTCAGTGGCAACGGACGGGCAACGGTGGGGCCGAGAGGATCTGGAATCCGGGTGTTCCGGGTTGTGGCCGCCAGGCTACCGGTAGCATTGACGAAGGTTTTGGCGGCAACGCAGCGGAAGGCGACTACATTATGGTGGTCAGGAGCAGCGCTTCGGACGGACTGAATTACACGATAAATCTTGTGACTGGCGTCACGAACTATTTTGAGGCCCTGGTCCAGTTGCTGCCCGTTACCTTTGACCCCACCCTGACCTACACGCTGACCGTCAAGGTGGGCAGACCGCCCGGCAGTTTGACTTACACTGCAAATTGGTTGGGCTATTCCGTGCAACTCGCCGTCGGCGGAGTCAACCAAAATAACACTGGCGCGTATGCCGGCAGCGTTTTCGGCGGAACCGTCATTGCCGAAGACGTGAACAATTTGGCTGTGCCGGTGAACGGTTGGGTGACTGCCAAGGTCAGATATACCCCCAACCCGGCGAACGCGGGTCTGGCAGGGGAACAACTCCAAGTTCGGCTGTGCTGCCTGGAGGATCCCTTGAACTTGAGTGCCCAGGGCATCGTTGCCTTCGACGACGTCCACCTCGAAGGTGACCTGGTCCCAGTGGGCGACGTGACCCCGCCGACGCTGGCGGGCAGTGACATGGTGGATGACAAGAGTGGCGGGCAAGTCCCAGCGAAAACGATGGTGACCTACACGGTGACCTTCAGCGAGCCCATGGACGCGAGCACGGTTCTCGCCGCCGGCTTCACCAATGCGGGCACCGCGGCCATCGTCCTAGGCACGATTAACCATGTCTCGGGCGGGGTTTTCACCGTTCAGGTCACGCCGACAACCACCGGGACCCTCCGGCTTGCAGTCCCGGCCGGGGCCATTATGAAGGACGTCTCGGGCAACGCCTTGGACACGACCACGGCCATTGCCGACAACACGACCATCACCGTCGGCGCGGAGTTCGTCGCCGACGGAACCTGGATCGTGAATGCCGCAGACTTTTGGAACAATGCAGTCAATTGGACCAATGGCATCGTGGCCAATGGGACTGACAAGACCGCCTTCTTCACTGCGGATATCAACCCTCAGACCACGATCTCCCTGAATGCCCCCCGCACGATCGGCAATATCACTTTCACCGACCGCACGTCCTCGCACGACCTGCAACTGAGCGGAACCAGCCCGCTGACGCTCGACCGCAGCAGCAGCGCCCCGGTGATCGACGTCACCCAGACTGGTCGCACTCTCACCTTCGCCGGCCCGATCGCGGGTAACAAGGGCCTGGCCAAGAGTGGTGTCGGAACTCTGAAAGCGCGCCTCGCAGGCACCATCTCCGGCGACACCACGGTCAATGGGGGCTTTCTCGAAATCGGCATGGGCAACGGCACCTATGCCGGGAACATCTCGATCGCCAGCGGCGCCACCTTGCAGTACGCCGTGGACGACCGGAAATGGCAGTCCAAAATGACCCTCGACGGCGTCATCAGCGGCGCCGGCACCCTGACCAAGGGTGGCCGCACCGGGCTGATCCTGACCAGGGATAACACCTACACCGGCGTGACGACCCTCAGCACCGGGCCCGGCGTGCTGGTGCTCAAAAGTGCCAACGCCCTGCCTGGCGGCATCGGGACCAGCGGCGGCGTCAGTGCGTTAACCTTCAACGGCGGCGTGCTCGGGCTGGGCGCCGGCGACTTCACCCGCCCCCTGGCGGCGGCGGGAGTCACCAACGGCGTGAACTTCACCGGCGACGGCGGTTGGGCGGCCTACGGGGCCGACCGAGTGGTGAATCTCGGCGGCGCCTCGGCTCCAATCACCTGGGCCACCGCCAACACGGGCTTCAACGGCAAGAATCTCATTTTCGGGATGCCGCTCTCCAACACATACTTCATTACCATCTCTGCAGCCTCCACCCCGAGCACTCACAAGGTGACCTTGCAGAACCCGCTGGACCTGGGCACGGCCAATCGCAACATCCGGGTGGAGAAAGGCTCAGCCGCCGTTGATGCCGAATTGAGTGGCGTGATCTCCGGCAGCACCGGTTGCAGCCTGACCAAGACCTACCCCTCGCAGTATCTCGGGGCCGGCACCCTGGCGCTCACTGGGAACAACACCTACGACGGGCCGACGACGAACCAAAGCGGGACTCTAATCATTAGCTCCCTTGCCAGCGTCGGCGGCGGCAGCAGCTCCCTGGGCGCGCCAACCACTGTGGCCAACGGCACCATCGCCCTCGGGCTCGCGAACGCCGACGGCCGAACTGCGACGCTTAAGTACACGGGCAGCGGCCACAGCAGCGACCGCGTGATCAACCTGGCAGCAACCATCGGTGGGGTCATGATCGACGCCTCCGGCACCGGCGCATTGGTGCTGACATCGGCCATGACGGCTACCGGCGCGGGCAGCAAGACGCTGAGCTTGATCGGCAACAGCACCGCCGGCAACACCATCGGCGGGGCCATTGTGGACAACAGCGCCGCCAACAAGACCTCGCTCACCAAGGCCGGCACCGGCACGTGGGTTCTGTCCGGCGCCAACACCTACACCGGCAACAGCACCGTCAGCGGCGGCACGCTGCTGGTCAACGGCTTGCTGGCCGCCGACAGCGCGGTGACGGTCAACTCCGGCGGCACCCTGGGCGGCTCGGGCACGATCAACGGCACGGTGGCGGTGAACGCCGGCGGCACCAACCTCCTGGGTGCCAGCGGTGCCACGCTCACCCTGGCCAACGCCACAGCGCCCAGTTATGCCTCCCTTTGCACGCTGAAGATCCTGGCGTCCGCCAGCACGCTGGACAAAGTCTCTGTGCCGAACGCCACCGCCGGCAATTCCGTGGCCAATGTGGCCCTGGTCATTGATACAACCGGCCTCAGTGGCGTTGTTCCCAGCACGATCATCTACAGCGCGGGCGGTGCCATCACCGGCCCCTTCAACAGCACCAACATCATCGGCAACACCGCCTACACGGCCACGCTCGACTACTCCAACCCCAACCAGATCAAACTGGCGCTCTCGTCTTCGTTGACGCCACCGACCCTGAGTGGGTTTGGCCCGCTGAGTGGCAAGTCGTTCCCGCTGACATTCAGCGGCCCAAGCGGCCAGAGTTACCAGGTGCTGACCAGCACAAACGTCGCGCGGCCGCTGGCGAGCTGGACGGTGCTGAGCAGCGGCACTTTTGGTGCCAGCCCGGTGATCTACACCGACACCAGCGCGACCAACGCGCACCAGTTCTACCGCATCAAGTCGCCGTAGCCGTAAGGCCGCCTCGGCGGTGCCCGTTGGGGCATCGCCATCGGTATTTAATCAGAGGCCGGGGGTGCGCATCCTCCGGCCTCCTTGACTGCCAGAAGAGAACCACAGATGGACACAGATAAAGCGAAGATTATGGAAAGGCTCAAACGATCGCGGGGGATCGGGGCGTTCACCCTGATCGAGTTGCTGGTGGTCATCGCCATTATCGCGATTCTGGCGGCGCTGCTGCTCCCGGTATTGACGCGCACCAAACTCAAAACTCAGGGTATCCAGTGCATGAACAATCACCGTCAGCTAGCCTTGGCCTGGCGAATGTACAGCGACGACAATCGTGACTACCTGGCGCTCGCCAGCGACGGCGGATCGTCTCCAGCCCCCGCCTGGGTCACGGGACTCATGGATTTCAACCCCGCCAACAGTTCCAACTGGGATCCCACGGTTGACATCTATAAGAGCCCGCTTTGGAGCTATTGCGGAAAAAGTCTCGGTATCTGGAAATGCCCCGCTGACCGCTCCAACATTACCGTTGGCGGCGTGCGGAAACCGCGCGTGCGCAGCATGTCCATGAATTTTTGGTTTGGCGGTTTCGGCGGCGGTGACGGCGGGCTTTCGGACGGAGGATGGCGGCTCTACTTCAAAATGTCCGATCTGGTGGATCCGGGCCCGACGCGGACCTGGCTCTTGCTGGACATGCGCGAGGACAGCATCGACGTCGGCAACTTCGCCCCGGACATGCGCGGCTGGCCGGATAAACCGTCCCAAACGGGCTTCTATGATCTGCCCGGCATGTATCACGGAAATGCCTGCGGTTTCTCGTTTGCCGATGGCCATGCAGAACTCAAGAGATGGAGGGATCCCCGCACCATGCCGCCCATCGTCCTGGGCGGCTTGATCCCCGACCACATTTCTACGCCCAACAATCGGGACGTGGTTTGGCTCCAGGAACGCTCCACGCGAAAGAAGAACTAACTGCCCGTTGGCGTGATCCGGGACTTTGTGGGAACCAGATTGCCCCCCATCACCCAGCAATTCTCCAATGAACTCATCTACAAATCGCCGGAGCGCAGGGATGAACGGAAACAGGTTCATCGGCCCTGCCACGCGCCCCCAAGGCGCTTGGCCTGCTCATTATGGCCCTGGCCAACCCCCGCCGGGTGAGGGCAGCCGGCCTACATCCCCCACAAACCCGCCCTCTTGTAGGCCGGGTGCCCTCACCCCAGCCGGACTTGGTGAATCGTCTGCTTGGCTTCGTGCCTTCGATTGCAGAGGG
>CAINDV010000279.1 GCA_903847485.1 uncultured Verrucomicrobiota bacterium | reverse complement strand
GACTTCGGCGAGCAAGGATACTTCCTCAATTTCCCGAGCAAGTTTATCAGCCCAGACGGGCAGTCTCTGTGGCTGTGCTACTCCGCGAATTTCAGCCCTGGCTGGAATGGCGTGAAGCTCAACTTTAATCCGCCAGGCGGGCGCTATGGCTTGTGTTTGCACGAAGTCAAATTGCTGAAGCCGGCAGCGCTGTTGCCGGACAGGCCCTGAGCCTAGACCTGACATCAGGCATGAAACAAGCCGAAGCCATTTTGTACGCGAAGGGACAGTCCAATGGAAATCCAGGCGTGGGACGCCAAGCATTCTTCAAAGCCGTTTTCCTGGCTGCTGCAGCTTTGGGGCTTCTCACGCTATGCCTGAGCTGCGCCCATCTGTCGGCGAAGCCCGTGTTGGTCGTGTTCGAGACCGAACTCGGCAACATCACGGTGGCAGTGGATGTCGCCCATGCCCCGATCACCGGCAAGAATTTCCTGAGGTATGTCGATGGGAAGTTCTATGACGGCGGCATGATTAACCGCGCCGTCCGGCAGGACAACACGATCCGACACGACTTCGAGGTTCAGGTCATTCAGTTTCAGTCCGACCCCGCGCGCGCGCGCGAGCTGTTCCCGCCGATCCCGATGGAGCGGACGGGCGCGACGGGCCTCAAGCATGTGAATGGCGTGCTCTCCATGGCACGGATGGGACCGGACACCGCGCAGGATTCTTTCTCGATTGTCATCGGCAATCAGCCGGAGATGGATTTCGGCGGCCGGCGAAACCCGGATGGGCAGGGGTTTGCGGTGTTTGGCCGGGTCGTGACGGGCATGGATACGGTGAAGAAGATCCACCAGGCACACACCGGGATGAGCGGCCCATACCAGACGGAGACTCTTGACCCTCCGATCAAGATCTTGAAGGCATACCGGAAAGAGCAGGCAAAGGCGCAGATCCACGCGCTAGCGGAGGCGCGGGACAAGGCAGCCCACGGTGGCATGCAGCGTGAGATCAGGGACATCGGTTCTCACGCGGATGAGAGGTGAACCCCAGAAGCAGTCAAAACAAAGAAACATGAACATTAAGACAACAAGTGCAGTAGTTGGCGCAGTGGTCGCCATGTCATTGGTAGCGAATGTGGCGGTGGCCCAGCCGGCTGAGGCGGGCAAGCCGCGGCCGGAGTTCAAGGGCCGGTGAAAGTTTCTGTTCTTGCCGGGCAGTCGAACATGGAAGGGCATGGCGGCGTTAAAACGCTCGACCTCCTGGGTGAGCACCTGACTCATGGATATCCCCCACAAACACGAGTCGCCTTTGGTCTCGTCCGGCTTGCTCGGGCTGGTGACGTTGAAAGGACATGTCCTATAACCACGGGCCCATGATCTCCAAACGCGCCTTTGACACATTCATGGCCCCGTATTACCGCCAACTCCTGCCGCGGCTCCAGGAACACCATATCCCGCTGATCATGGACACCGACGGCGATGTGACCCTGCTGGTGCCCTGGCTCAAGGAACCGGGCATTGCCGGGGTGCTCCCGCTCGAGCGCCAGGCCGGCGTGGACGGCCTGAAGCTCCGCCAACAATTCCCCGACTTCCTCTTCATCGGCCACTTCGACAAAATGACCATGAACCGTGGCGAGCAGGCCATGCGCGCCGAATTCGAGCGCCTCCTGCCCATGATGCGGGCCGGCGGGTTCATACCCAGCGTTGATCACCAAACGCCTCCCGGCGTTTCACTCGACCAATACCGGTCCTATCTGCGGTTGTTAGATGAATACACGGCCATGACGGGCTGAACCCGCATCCCACCCGGCGCAACGAACATCCAATTCCATGGCTTTCATTCCCAAAAACAAATTCCTGGCAAGAGCATCTATGAGCACTTCCTTCCGGTGCGCAACCGTACCTCCTCCCAAACCAAGTAATAACGCATTTTTAAGATTTGGTTCCTCCTCTTTTAATATCTCTACAGTTCTTCCCCATACTAACCTTCTGGCTTGTTCGGAAGTATGATTAACAGATTGATCAATTTTATTCACCTTAATTTTTCTGGTGTTGCCCACCTGAAAAACTTGTATGGT
>CAINDV010000278.1 GCA_903847485.1 uncultured Verrucomicrobiota bacterium | reverse complement strand
GACGGCAGCAGCCACGCGATGGTTCCGCAAGGCTCGGCAGGCACCTCGCCCTACCGAGGGACGACTTTTCACACACGCTCTTAGAAGCCCGCGTCAACTGCGGCTCGGCGGGAAGCTCCCGACCGGCTGGGACTTGGGTTTGAAAAGAGTCTCCAGCGGCCGGAGGACTTTTCGGATTTCGGATTTGGGATTTCTTTCGGATTTCGGGATTTGGATTTCGGGTTTCAGTCTTCCCCTCCCCGGCCGAGCCCGATGCGGCCTTCGGGACCGCATTAGTCGGTGGGTCCGGTTGGCGTTCAGTCTGGGGCGCGAGGTCCGCCGGAAAGAGTCCTTTGCGGTAAGTGTCGAAACCGAACGGCGTCGGATTATAGGTGCCGGCATACTGGACGTTGGCCTGAGTTGGAATCTGGTTCTCCAAGCCCACCGCCCAATAGCACGCGTTCACAAACAAGCGGCGCAAGTTCTCGTCCGCGAAGTCCTGGCTTGCGCCGATAGTAGTCATGAACACCCGCCCGCTGCCCGTTGCCGTGGGGTAATGCGTGGTCCACGCCAACGGCATTATGGGCTTGGCGCTGGGTAGGTCGTCGGGCTTCATGCCTTGTAACACCTGTCCGTCCACCAGCACCTGACCGTCGCGCGGAATCGGCGTGCGGATCGTATAGACATCACTCGGCCCCCAGATTATCCCGACGCCACGAAGGATAGGATGCGACCGCAGGCTCTCTACTGGGAGGCCCCGCGTGCTTTCTTTGCCGTGCGCGCCGTGATGCGAAATCCAGGTTGAGCCGAGCACTTGCTGGCCAAAGCCGTCGCGGTAATCCGCACCTTGGTTGGCGGAACTGTATTTGAAATAGCGACTGTCTGGCTGGTTCCGGAAAGCCACTACGGCGGGCCGGATGCCAATGACTGGCTTGGCGGACTCCAGGTAAGCGTCCACCAGCCGCATCTGTTCGTCGGGAAGTTCGCGAAAACGGGTGCAGATCACCATGAGGTCGGCCGTGGCCAAGGCTTCGAGGCCGGGGATGTTATCCAGCGTGTTCGGGTCAATCTCACCGGTCTTCCGGTTGATGGCGAAAAGCACCGTGCAACGGAAGCCGTGACGTTGCGCCAGAATCCCCGCCAGCATCGGAAGTGACTCCTCCGAGCGATACTCCTCATCGCCACTGACAAATACGATGTGTCGGCCAGCCCCTGGACCTAGTTGCCCCGGCAGAGTAAGCCAAGGTTGCCGCTCACCGGCGTTGGCGGACACCGCGAAAGCAAGGCCCAAGAGAGTTAGGAAAATTGCGATCATGAAAGAGTCAGTTCCTACGATTAACAACTACCGCTCTCTCTTCCAGAAGTGGGTTAGGCTGACGGCTGGCGCGGCCCAGCCGTACGGAGAGCGCACGCCGCTGGCGGGCGGTTTCCGGCGGCTCGCCGAAAACCTCGTCCCACCAACTTTCTGACACCGAAAGGGGGCAACAGATTCGAGGATGACGGTAGCATTGGGGTGGACTTCCGGTTCCGGTTGGCGGCGGGCGTAGGCGACCAGCCAGCCTTGAACCAATGCGCCGAGTTTAGCTTGGCGGACACTGACGGGGGAACCCATGTAGATAACTCCTTCGACCAACTCGGCTTGCTTCAACTGCGGCTTCCGTTCGTAGCGACGCAGGAACTCGCGGGAGTGCATGAACTCCCCGCTTTCCAACGGCAGCGGGCGGCTGGGGAAACTCCCAGCCGCACTGAGCTTGCTTTCACTGGTCAACATACGCGGGGCAATCTAGCCGCTTTGGGGCATGGTTGGCAAGGCCGACTTTTTGAGCGGACGGAACCGGTTACGTTTTCAGGAACCGGTAGGGCCGAACTGCGGCTCAGCCCGGCGACTGGCCGGGCAGTTCTCCCCAGTTTATCGGGGGCTTGGGGCACGCGGCCGAGAGCCTCAGTCAAGGCGGGGACGGTTTGCCCCCGTCGACCGCGGTGGTTCACCGACAACTGGCGGCGTACTGATGCGGTTTCAGGCCAGGGCGGAACCGTGGTTTAATGACTTTGCACATGACGAAGCTCGAAGTCCGAACCTCCAGCCCGAGGAGTCCTTTCGTAGAACACGTTTCCCATTGGCGTGCAGAAGGGCTTTTCGGATTTCGGGCTTCTTTCGTCATTCGCCATCTCCTCCCTTCGCCCGACACAGCGAAGAAGCCCCTTTGCGCCCGCGGACTTTCCTGCTACCGTTCGCGCATGGCAGCCAAATCCCAACCCCGCCCGCAGTCGCGCGTCAGGCCCGTCAGCGCGCGCCTACGGACCCGCCTCCACGACCAACAGAGTGAGCCGGACCACCGCGAGCTTAGCATTGACAAGGTCGGCGTGCGCGGACTGCGCTTCCCGATCCAGGTGCGCGACAAAGCCCGCAGTGTGCAAGACACCGTGGCCACGATCGGAATGTTTGTGGACCTGCCGAAGGAGTTCAAAGGCACGCACATGAGCCGGTTTATCGAAGTGCTCAACGCCCACGGCAGCGTCGTCCACGTCGAGAACATTCCCGACATTCTTACCGCCATGCAGGAGCGCTTCCAGGCGGCTACCTCTCACCTGGAGATGGAGTTTCCCTATTTCATGGTCAAGCGGGCGCCGGTCACCGGCAAGGAAGGGGTGATGGACTACACGGCGCGTTTCGACGCGGCGGCGTGCGGCCCGGAGATAGACTTCGTCCTAACCGTGAAGGCCAACGTTACCACGCTCTGCCCCTGCTCCAAGGCCATCAGTGCTCGTGGCGCGCACAACCAGCGCAGCGAAGTCACCGTCCAAGTGCGCTTCACCCGGCCGATCTGGATCGAAGATCTGATCGCCATCATCGAAAGCTCGGCGAGTTCGGAACTCTACGCACTGCTCAAGCGGCCGGATGAAAAGGCCGTCACCGAACGGGCCTACGACAACCCGGTGTTCGTGGAGGACCTAGTGCGGAACGTGGCGCTCAAACTCAACGCCCATCCCGACGTCCGATGGTACAAGGTGGAAGCGGAAAACCAGGAGAGTATCCATAACCACAACGCCTACGCCTGCATCAAGAAAGGCTGAACCAGAGAGGCTTGCGCCCGGCTTGGGCGCAGCGGAACTTAGGCCGGTGATGCGCTTCAGGTGACCACCCACAGAACGAAGGAACATACCGGTCTGGCGCTTGCAGAGTCGCATCCTTTGGCTAACCGTCCACCGCAGACCTCCCGTGCGGCCGGCCGCTTCGTGGCCCCGACGGCCCGGAGATTTTCCTCGTCAGCCGGTTCCGGGGAGCGCAGATATGAGCGCGCCATTATATGACTCGTTATTTCAACTTCGCCGACTGGGCCGTGATCTTCGCCTACCTGGGCGGGATCATCGCGCTGGGGGTGTGGTTCGGCAAAGACCAGCGGAACACCCGCGACTACTTCCTAGGCAGTAGGAACATTCCGTGGTGGGGCATCGGGCTTTCCATCGTGGCAGCGGAGACAAGCGCGCTGACGATCATCGGCGTGCCGGCACTGGCCTACGGCAGTAACCTCGCGTTTGTCCAGATGGTGATCGGCTATGTGATCGCACGGATACTCCTGGCGATCGTTATGGTGCCGCATTACCTGAAAGGAGAAATCTATTCGCCCTACCAACTGTTTGCGGATCGCCTCGGCGCTTCGGCGCGACAGACAGCCGGCGGCCTGTTCCTACTCAGCGAAACGCTTGCTGCCGGCGTGCGGGTGTATGTGGTTTCAATCCCGATTCAACTAATGCTCGGCATCGGCGTGCTGCCGGCCATCGCGCTGTTCGTGGGGTTATCGTTGGTTTACACCTGCGTCGGCGGCGTGAAGGCGGTGATCTGGACCGACGCGGTGCAGTTCGGTCTGTTCCTAGTCGGCGGACTGTACGCGCTGTGGTACATCCCGACGCTGGTGGACGGCGGCCTGCCGGGCGTGCTGGCTCAAGCGGCGCAGGCGGGCAAGCTGCACTGGCTGAACCCGCACTTCGCGCTGGCCGAGCCGTTCAACCTGTGGATGGGCATCTTGGGCGGCACCTTCGTAACGCTGTCGTCGCACGGCGCGGAGCAACTCATCGTCCAGCGCGTGCTGGCCTGCCGAAACGTCGCCGACGGCCGGAAGGCGCTGGTGCTCAGCGCGGTGCTGGTGTTGCCGCTGTTTCTGATCTTCCTGCTCGTGGGCGTGATGCTATGGGTGTTTTACCAAGGGCATCAGTTCCAGATCGCGCTGCCCGAGACGCGGCCCGGCCTCAAAGCCAACGACTTCATCTTCCCGATCTTCATGATGACCGAAGTACCGCATGTGTTGAAAGGCTTTCTCATAGTGGCGATCCTATCGGCGGCAATGTCGTCAGTCAGTTCGGCGCTGACGTCACTGGCGTCGGTCTCGACGATGGATTTCGTGAAGCCGCTGGTGCGGGCGCGCAGCGAAAAGTTCTATCTACGCTTCAGCCAATGGAGCACGGTCGCTTGGGCGGCGCTGCTCATCGGGGCCGCCTACCTAAGTCGCGAAGTGCTGTTCGTGCTCAATGCGGCGTTCACCTTGCGCGGCCTCACCAGCGGCGCGCTGCTGGGCGGGCTGGCGCTGGCAGTGTTTGGGAAGCGGGGACGATCCGGCCCGGTGATAGCCGGCATGTTAGTGTCGCTGGGCTTCATGTTGTGGCTGAGCCAGTTCTCTTGGACGGCGGAAATCGGGGGTAAGCCGGAAACGCAGAAAGTCTTCTGGCCGTGGTTCACGCTGATCGGGACCGTGGTGACGCTGTTAGTGGCACAGGCTGTAGCGTGGCTAACGACAGATCGCGCCGCACCTTCTCACCGGTGAGACGCCGGCTGGGCGGTGTCGCGCTAAGTCTGCGAAGGGGCGAAGGCCGTCCCGATAGCTATAAGCCAACGTGCTGTCGGCATTTTGCCGGCAGTGCTGCGCCTCCGATCTGCCAGCAAGATGCTGGCAGCACGCTACGGTTCATGGGTAGCTTCGACTTCCAACCTTGGACCCGCATCGGGGCTAGGAACCGGCGAAGCAGCGGCACCGTAGTGGCACAGGCTTCCTGCCTGTTCGGCCCGAACAGGCTCAGAACTCCTGACCCAGGGAGATAGCGTGGGCCGCCCGGTGAGGGCACCGGACCTACAGAACCGCGTCTTTGCTGTAGGCCGGGTCCCCTGACCCGGCGAACTTGGACTCACCTCGTTTCCTTGCCGGTTGGAATTCATGCTCACGGGTCAGGAGTTCTGAGGCTGGAAGCCTGTGCCACTTCGCTGCCGCTGCTTCGCCGGTTCAAGGGCGCAATGCGCGTATTTGTTCGGGGGAATCTCTCCCCGCCCGACGGGGAGAGGGAGTAACCGCGGATGGTCTTGTTCGTCTGCGGCGCAGTGTTCGCGGGCTATCTGGCCGGGGAATCGGAGGGGCACCTGTTATGGCAACAGGACGGTGCGGTAGAACCGTGGCGGCAAGTTCGTCGCGGCGGGGTCCACGAACCGGTCTTGCCATCCCGTCACGTTGGTAACCGCTTCCCAAGTCTGCAAATCACTGGTAGCCAGCACCCGATACTGGCGGTTCGTCTCGCCGAGGAACTCACATTGGAAGGCCCCATTGGTTAGGCGCACCGGTGCCAAGAGATGCCCGCGGGTATAGGGATCAATCGGGCTGGTGCCCAACAGATACTCCTGCAAGTCCGTCAGTCCATCGCCGTCAAAATCGCCCGTCCCAGAGAGGTTCGTCAAGTTGCCGACTAACTGCCACTCCCACCAGTCGGGCAAGCTGTCTTGGTCAATATCGCTGTCCACCAGCGCGGAGTTAGTTCGCGCCAACTCCTGCGGAAGCAAGTCTTGGTATCTCACCCATACCCTGTCGCCCGCCTTCGCCTTAATGCGGAACCGGTTCGTATCACTATCGCCAGTGGTAAAGCACAGGTTGGTTCCCCTGGCGGCGGAGGTGAAAACATCTGTGTTAGTGCCCGTCTCAGTCAGTGTTAGGTTGAAGCCCCAGGCGTCGGAGTCACTCGTAATCCGCACGCTGGCGGTCTGCACCGTTTGGGTGTCCGTATTCAGGTCCGAGTCCTGCACGGTTACCACCGCCTGGTTGCTCAGGCTGTAATAGGGTCGGTCAAACCACACAAAGCCGAGTGTCTTATTGGTCCCCGAAGGCACCAGCATGACGTTCTCTGAGCGCCCGCTTTCATGCCGCGCCGCGTCGTAAGCGGTGACGGAGAAGTAATACTTGGTGTTGTTAGTCAGGTTAGTTACCGAGAAGTAGTCCCGGTCAGGAACGCCCACATCCAACCGCTTCTGCGAATACAGTCCGCCATCCGGCCAAACATAAACGTAGTAGCCAGCCACGCCTACCGGCCGGGGCCAAAGCAGATAAGCCGCCGCATTGCCCGCGATGCCAGAGAGTGGCGAGGGCGCGGGAAGTTGGATTAAGAGACTGCTGGTGCCCACCGTCTCCCGCTGCCGCCCGTCGAAACTGGCCACGCCGGAGAAAGTGTAACTGCCATCCGGCCCACTAACCGAGTAACTAAACGTCCTAGCTAGGTTATCTCCAAACGGTCCCCAGCGAATCATACGATCATACTCGCTCCACTGGCTTCCGTGGCTGATCCCCGACGGTGCCAGCGGCCACGGCACGTATTCCTCCACCGCATATTCGCGCACTTCCGACCGGGGAGCGGCGGCGATGGAAACTAACTGCACGCTCGACGGACTTCCGCTGATACTACGCACCGGCGCAGGCTGGGCATTGGTGGCGGGATACCACGCCGACGCGGTATCGCTCGGTATCATGCCTTCAAGAAAAGCCTTTGCCCGTACCGGTCCCTCCCCGACGGCGAACGAGTGGTAGTACCGAAAGTTGTTATTCGTCTCGCTATTCGTCGGCACCAAGCCATTGATCGTGTAGTAAATCCACGCGTTGCTCGTGGCACAGAATAGTGTGACCATGACGGGAGCTGGCGTTCCGCTTACCGGCGAGATCGTCGGCGTCGCCACCTGCTGGTCATGGCCGGAAACGACGATGACAGATTCACCCGTCGCCTTGGTGCTCCAACCATTGAAGCTCGCGGTGCCATCCGGTGTGAAACTGCTATCGGCGGCGTTGACCGAATATGACAGGGTGCGCGGCAGGTTATCTCGGAACGGCCCCCAGCGGATGCTCAACGTCGTCGCATCCCATAGGCCGCCATGAGTAATGCCCGTAGGCAACACCGTCCCCGGCAACACTTCTTCCACGGCGTAAGTCGTCACGGTCGGCGACGGCGTTACAGCTAAGTCGCACATCGGAAACAGCCCGCTGTTCCCCATCACCGAGCGGACAATACTGCCCAGCGGCGGCTCGTTAGTCTCGTAGTGCCCCGTCACCGTGTCGCTGGCTGTCATGCCCTCCACGAAAGCGCGGGCGCGCAGCACCGTGGGCACGGCCACCGTCAGCGCATTGGTGTAAAGCGGGGAATTCGTGTTCGGAACCGTCGTGTCCGTTGTGTAGTGAATCCGAATCTCCGCCCCAGCCGTGGCGCAAGAGATCGTCACCACCACTGGCAACGACGTGGACCCAGGCGGCGAAAGAACCGGCGTCGCCACCACCTGATCCAAGTAACTCACTATCACCACCTGCACAGCCCCCGTGACCGCAAACGCCCGCCCGTCGAAACTACCCGTACCGTCCAAGGCATGAGTGCCGGGCACTCCACTTAGTCGGTAACTCAAAGTCCGCGCCAGCCCGTCGCGGAACGGCCCCCAGCGGAGCGTGCTCGTCGCCTCATTCCATGAGCCACTGTCGCTGATGGCGGACGGCGTTACGAGCAATGGCAGCCGCTCCTCCACGGCATAAGACAGCGTTTCGGCCAGCGGCGCGGCGGTCACACGGACCTCTGGCAACGGCGTCGAGTCATTCGTCACGCTGCGCACCAGCCAGGGCCGCGGAGGTATCTCCCAGTAAGTCGCATTCGTGACCTCGCTCGGATACCAGCCGGCCTGGAACGCTCGCACCCGGAGGAAAGTGTCGTTCGTCAAGTTAAGCGACGCCGTATAGAGCCAGTCGTTCGTGGTTGGCAGCGCGCCGTTAGTTGTGTAGTAGAGTGCCGCGCCGACGTTGGTAGAACTTAGGGTGACTATCACCGGTACATTCGTGCTGGTCGGGACGATGCTGGGCGTGGCTAACTGGAGCATGGGCGCATTACTGATCGTCAGCGAATTCGTGCCCGCCACCGCCACCAGCGAACCATCGAAGCTCGCCGTGCCGTCCAGCGTGTAACTGCCATCCAAGCCCCCGACGACATACCACAAGTTAGTCGGCAAAGCCAACCGGAACGGCCCCCAGACGATGCTCCGCGTATCCGCCTGCCACAGACCGCCGTCGCTGATCTGCGTCGGCTCCAGGAAAAGCGGCAGCCGCTCCACCAGCGCGAAGCACCTTGCCCCTGGCGGCACCGGCACTTGTAGGTTGACTAAGGCGCTGGCACCGGTGGCATTGGTGATAGTCCTTACCGGCGGCGGCGGGTTAGTAGCCCAATACACCGCCGACGCCACCTCGCTCGGCTGACAGCCTTCGCGGAAGCCGCGCGCCCGGAGGAAGGTCGTATCCGTCAGCGCCAGTGGAGCCGTGAAGAGTATGTCATTGGTGGTGGGCACGCGGCCGTCGGTCGTGAAATACACCTGCGCCAGCGTCGTTGTGCTGGTGATGCTCACCGTCACCGGAGGGTTGTTAGTGGCTCCGGGCGTGAAGACCGGCGTAGCCACGGTGCATTCGGGATGGAAGACCGTCACGGTGGCCTTGGTGTTAAGATCCGTCGGGGCGGTGCTGAAGCCATTCAGGCTGACCTGACTCCAGATTTCATACACGCCATCCAAGGCATGAGTTACTTGGTAGCTGAAGGCGCGCGGCAAGTTATCGCGGAACGGCCCCCAGCGGATAACACGGTTCTCATCGTCCCAGATGCCGCCGCCGGTGATGTTTTGCACCACCAAGGGCTGCGGGATACTATCCTCCACCGCATAACAGCCGACGGCGGCGTCCGGCGTGACGGTGAGTTGGATACTCGGCACGGGCGTGACGTTATTGGTCACCAACTTCTGTAAGTCGGCCAAGTGATGACGCTCGTAGTAAGTGGCCGTGACCTCGGCGCTTGGGGCCAAGTTCTCCAAGTAAGCCCGCGCCCGGAAGGTCGTCGTGGTCGTGAGGGGGATGGCGGCGGTGTAGCGCGTCCCGTTGGTCGTGGCCTCGGTGCCGTTCGTGGTGAAATAGACGGTGGCGTGAACGTCCTGACAAGAGATGACCACGTTCGTCGGGACGGCGGAACCATCTACCGGGGTGAACTCTGGCGGCGGCGTCTGCTGGGCCGAGGCGGTGAAAACTGCCAAAAACAAACCGAGCGCCAAAAACCAAGCCCCTGCCCATGAGCAACTTAATGGCTTCGTTTGGTAATTTGAGGCCGTTCGCGGGAGGCCGCAGCCGCCGGTGGTAGCGCAGACTTTCCAGTCTGCCGTTTCGCCGATTTTCCAATCGGCGGCGCGGGAAAGGTGCGAACGCGCGGCCGTGGCGGGCGGCGGGCGGGTTGGAAAACCCGCGGAACGGCAGACTGGAAAGTCTGCGCTACGCCGGCCTGCGTCTATGGCCTGGCTTTGGAGCGCCGACATTTCTGTCGGCGCGAAGGGTGGTGGCTTGGAACCGCGCCGACAAAAATGTCGGCGCTCGGCTGCTGCCGAGCCGGCCAGCCAATCCACAAGGGCTTCCGCGAGCCGCCGCGTGAGGGCACGCGGCCTACAAGCGGTAGGCCGGATCCCCTGACCCGGCGGGTCTTTCTGACCCGGCGCGGCTGGGTGGCCCGTTGGCCAACCCGTGAAATGACTGGGCGTCATAGTGGTTTCCTTTCTGCCCTGGGTGGGGCACCACGACGCTTAGAAACCCGGCTGCCAATTGCGCGGCTTGCCGCCGCCTGCGTTGTGATAGGCTCCGCTGTTGGTGCCGGCGAGATAGCCGGCGCGGGTCACGTAATCTATCGGAATCGGGTTCGGGCCGGTGGCCCAGGCGGCGCGGTTGGTCCAGGCAGTGGCGTAGGCGGTGAACTCCGCGACCGTCATCACCCAATTAGTGTCCGTATCCGCCGGATGCTGGTCGGTGGTGGCTTGCTCGTAGGCGCCGAGGTCCACGGTGCCGTCGGCGATGCGCACGTTGCCGTCCTTGTCTATCAGTGGGAGGGCGGGCGAGCCGTTGGTGCTGGAGTTGAGGCCGGCATTGAGGCACCGCGAATTGGCGCGCAGGTGGTAATCCCCGCCGGGGGCGTCCACGAACAGCGGGTCCACGTCTATGTTGTTGACGGCCAAATCCACCAGGCTGGCGATACTATGGTAGTTGTTATTGTAGAGGAACCGGTTGGCACCGGTCGTCACAGTAATGTCGGAGCCGCTGTTGCCCCAGATAATGTTGTTGTGAACATAGTTCCAAGAGCCGGACGTTAGTTTAAGGCCGTTGCCTGTGTTGCCGTAAATCGTGTTATTTGCGACCCAGTTTGTTATGGCTCCTTCCACGCGCAGGGTGCCGAAGTAGTTTTGTGAGTTGGAAACTAACAGGTTGTTAACACAGGTGACGTATGCGCCGTCCAAGGAAGCAATGGAGTATCCTGCTGCGCTATTCCCTTGGACTGTGTTTCCTTGGAAGACCACTGAAGGGGCACTACAGTGCATGATGAAGTTTCCCCCGCTGTTTTGAAGGAATTGGTTGTTCAGGCACACGACCGAACCTAGGTTGCCGGAGGCGTAGGCCACTTCCATTGCCCCAGAGGTGTTACCCTGGAACACATTATTGGAAACGACGGTCGCCCCGTCGCTATAAATGAACACGGGCGGGCGACCCTCGCCCCCCCTATCGCCGATAACCCGGTTGCCGACAAATGAAACCGGCCCAGTCATAGCGTAGTCGTAACCAGCTCGCCGGTTTCCATCTATGGTAACTGCACCTGCATTGCCTTGAAACGTGTTGTGATCCAGCGATGCGCTCGCACAGCCTCGGATCATCGAGCGGCCACCGAGAGTCACTAAACAACCTGAGCAAGTGAACGCACCACCGTAGTTCACGACAAAGTAACCACCCTGGAACACACAGCCGATAAAACTCACCGCGCCTTGCACGCCGACCGTGAGTGATCCCTGGAACGTGACGCCACGCACGATGATGCTGGGAGATGGTGCCGAGATCGCCAACGAACCAGCTATCACCACCTGGCCAACTGGTGCATTCGTCTCCGGCAGCAGCGTCAGGCTCTGCGCCTCGGTGCTGTTGAAGGTGAACGTGCCGGAGTAGATGCCGGCGGCGAAGAGGATGGTATCGTCCGAGCCATTTCCAGCCGCAGAATTCAGCGTGGTCTGCAACTCCTGGGCCGTGGCCACATGGAAGGTGGCCGCCCGCGCCCGTCCGGCGGTGCCCAGGCTGGCCAGGACGCCCGCCGCCAGCGCCACGTTGATGGGTGAGAAAAAGCGCGATTTATTCATAATAACTTCCGGGTCCGGTCTAAGTGCCATAAGTTGATGGTGAACTGGTAACGCGCTGATTGAAGGGCAGAACGCGGGGGAAGTCAAGCCGGCAATTGGAATATTTTTGGCGGGGGCCGCCCGGTGAGGGCACCGGGCCTACAGCGCCAGCGCCGGAGGCCGGGTCCCCTGACCCGGCGCACGGGGACTTAGCCGTATCCATGCAGACAGAAACCACGCCGAAGGCGTGGCCGACAGCGTAGGACAGGCGTCGCGCCTGTCTCCATCTTCATTCCCCAGCTTCACTAAAAGGTGAGCGTTTACGGTCATAAGAATTCTTCCCGCAAAGCTGTCCCAGACGATGTCAGAGACAGGCGCGACGCCTGTCCTACGGCATGGTTACGGCTTAGCGCGTGTAACTGTTCCGATCGAAGCGTGGGGCAGAACTCTGATCTGTCGGTTGGGCGGGCCGCGGGCGGGCCGGAGCGCCAACGGCGCGGCCTTATACCAGCCCAGGGCAACGCCCTGGGTAAGGCACCCCACACAGCAGACCAAGGGCGGAAAGCCCGGGCTATTCGCCGGGCGGTTAGAGCGGGCTTTCAGCCCGCAGGGATGGGCGAAACCGTAACCCAGGGCGTTGCCCTGGGCTGG
>CAINDV010000277.1 GCA_903847485.1 uncultured Verrucomicrobiota bacterium | reverse complement strand
GGAGTCGTTTCGCGCCAGCGTCCAGAGAGAGCCGCCAAAATACGCCATGTCGCCCACCCCGCTGTCGTTGTTCACGGTCGGAGACAGTGGGATCGGAGCAAGCGTGGCCCAACCGGTCGCAGCCCCCTCGGGGATGCGGTATACAGGAGCGCATAAATAACGCTACATCATGGCACTTAGAAAAACGGCTCGAGCAAACCTTCGATTTTCTCAGGCTGTTCCTGAATGTCGCCGAAGGTCCTAAACAAGCTGGCGCACAGATCGTCAGGCGTCTCGAAGAAGCGATTGTGAGTCGCGTGACGGCGAGTGTAATGCCAGAGCCGTTCTGGCGCATTGAACTCAGGAGAGTACTTCGGTAACGGGAACACTTCGCTTCGGCGCCGCTCCTCCTTGAACCAAGCCCACACTTCCGGCTGCGTGTGATAGGACGCGTGGTCCTGCATGAGGTAGATACGATGACCGCGGCGATAGTAGGTCGGTAGGATAACGTCGTGGACGAAGGATTGGTACGTGAAGCGGTTGAAGTCCTCGGTTTGATGGCGGTAGGCGAATTGCGCCTTCTGCAGACTGACCGCCCCGAGGATCTTCTGAGTGTTGCGCTGGCCGCGCGTGGGAATCGCTGGCCGACAGTTGAGGGGCGCCCAGGTCTGAGGCAAGGTCGGACACTGTCGGAACGACGCTGCGTCCATATAGACGATCACCGCGGCTTCAGCGTGGGCGTTTTTTTAGATTCGGATAGGTGTAACGAATCCACTGGTTCTGTTTGCGGGGGTCGGCTCGCACCAGACGCGTGGTGGGTCGCTGCACCGAGCACCCGAGCTGCTGCAGGAGTTTGCGCACAGGGCCCGGATGGTGGTGGACGCCGAATTCCTCTTGGCGGACGTCCGCCAAGAGGGGCGAAGTCCAAACGCCGGGGTCCAGACCGTGAGCCACCGGTCCGCTTTCCACAATGTCATGGAACAGCGGCCGCGGTTCCGCGGTGAGTTCGCAGGGGCGTCCGCTCCGCTGTCCTTCCTTGATCCCCTCCACGCCATAGTCATTCCAGCGAATCACCCAGGCGTGGACGCGGGTGCGGTGCAGGTGAAGCACCTCCGCAATCTGGGGTGGGGTGAGGCCAGCGACGCTGAGTAAGAGGGCCTGCAAACGCAGAGTGACACGAGGGGCTTTGTCGCTCTGAGCGTCTTGACGTAGCGCCAGTAGCTTGCGGCGAGTGCGGGAATCGCGCTGGACGAACACAGGCTTCATCGGATCGTATGGTGCATTACTAATGCGCGCATAATGCCCAAGGAAAGCCAGGAAATCAACGGGAAACCGCTCAAAAGGGCACCTTCCCCCCAAGATACAAACGTCAGAAGCTACGCAAAGCCCCGCTGGACATGGCTTTGCTCAATCGCATGTAGCTTTAGTTATGCGCAGGTGTATACTCCCAACTTCACGGTCACTGCCGGCGCGCACACGCTCGCCTTCGTCACCGGTGCTGGTGGCGACTCGGACGTGATTGATAGCGTGGTGATCACCCACATAGGTCCGGCGAGTATATTCACCTTCGGCCTTCCGGGTAATTTAGCCACTATCCTCGGAACCGACATCGCCTGGACCGTGCCCTATTCGTCGGATCTGGCAAACCTCGCGCCCACCTACACTATGTCCGCTGGGGCAAAGGGCAGCCCGGCTTCTGGCGCCGTCGTTAATTTCACTGCCCCGAAGACCTACACCACCACCTCTGCGGATTCAACCGTCACCAATGTCTATACCGTGACGGTCACCAAGGCCCCCCCGCGCTCGGACAAGAGCATTCTGACCTTCGGCCTGCCGGGCAATGCCGCCTCCATTACCGGAACCAACATCGTCCTGTCCATGCCCTATGGGACGGATGTGACAGCCCTCGCGCCCACCTACACGGTGTCCCCTGGGGCATCTGGCAGTCCGGGTTCCGGAATTTCTCGGAACTTCACCACCCCGAAGACCTACACCATTATCGCCGAGGATGGTTCCACCAAGGTCTATCTCGTGACGGTGCTAGTGAACTCTGCCAGTGGCCTGATTGGGCACTGGGTCTCGGGCGCGACGAACCTGGCCGATACCTCTGGGTTCACTTCTCCCGGCACTCATGACGGCGTGGCGGTGGGCGCTGCGGCCACACTTGCTTGGAGCACCGATGTGCCCAGCGGTTTTTCCGGGCAGTCCTTGGATCTGCGCGCTGGAAGCGTCGGGGTGCTGATCACCAACACAGCCGTGAACGATGCGAATTACAAGCCCACATTTGACGAAGGCATCGCCAGCAAGTTCACTGCCGCCTTTTGGTTCAAGGGATCACTTGCGGGAACTTGGGTGGGCAAGAGCGGCAATACCCCAATTGGCTGGAAGACTCGCCAGCTTTCGGCCAAGGCAGATTTTACCATCCGCAACAACGGGCTAGGGGAAGCCGCTGCCTCAAGCCTTACCTCCTCGAACGCCGTGGACGACGGCAACTGGCATCACATGGCCGCAGTTTTCGACAGCACGGCCTCTTTCCGACGGATCTACATAGATGGCGTGCTTCAGGCGCAGGTCACCGGCACCCCCTATGCGGTGACATTTACTAACGTGAGCCACCTGATCCTGGGTGCCAACCAGGGCAATGTGGTGGACGTCGCCATCGGCAGCTTCTTCCCCGGTCTGTTGTATGACGTTCGGATGTACAATTACCCGCTCTCCGCCGCCGAGGTGGCTAATGTTTACAGCCCGGGCCTGATTGGGCACTGGGTCTCGGGCGAGACGAACTTGACCGATACCTCTGGGTTTACTCCCCCTGGCACGCATGACGGCGTGGCAGTGGGCGCTTCCGCCACACTTGCTTGGAGCAGTGATGTGCCTGCCGGCTTTACTGGGGAGTCCTTGGATTTGCGCGCTGGAAGCGTCGGGGTGCTGATCACCAACTCGGCCGTTAACGACGCCAATTACCGGACCACGTTCGACGAAGGCATCTCCAACAAGTTCACCGCCGCCTTTTGGTTCAAGGGACCGCTTTCGGGGACTTGGGTGGGCAAGAGCGGGAATACCCCGATTGGCTGGAAGACTCGCCCGCTTTCGCCCAAGGCAGATTTTACCATGCGCAACAACGGTCTTGGGGAGGTGGGCTATGCCTCAAGCCTTACCTCATCGAACGCCGTGGACGACGGCAACTGGCATCACATGGCCGCGGTTTTCGACGGCACCGCCTCTTTCCGCAAGATCTATGTGGATGGCGTGCTTCAGGCGCAGGCCACTGGCACCCCCTACGCGGTGACCTTTACCAACGTGAGTCACCTGCTCGTGGGTGCCAACCAGGGCAACGTGGTGGACGCTGCCATCGGCAGCTTCTTCCCCGGTCAGTTGTATGACGTGCGGATGTACAATTATTCGCTCTCCGCCGCCGAGGTGGCCAGTGTTTACACCCCGGGGCCGGACATCTTAGGCATCAAAGGCCCCGTCGCTGGGAAGTTCACCATCAGCGCCAGCGAGAATGGTGCTGGCATGGTCGTGACTGAGAAGACAACGAGCCTGGTCGCTCCCATCGTTTGGTAACCGGTCAAGACCAACACGGTCCCAGGCGGGGCCTTTGGCATCACCATCCCGCAGGGGACGGATCCGCAGGCCTTCTACCGTTTGATGGGCCAATAGTCGGTCCCTTTGGGAAGCACCGATTTCGTCACAAGGGCCGGGTCGCGAGACCCGGCCCTTTTTGTTGAAGTGAGAAGATTAAGCGGGTGGGCGAGGGTCGTCAGTAAAGGGTCAGTCCGCACCCTGCTTCGTATGTTATGCGCCATGGCCGTGGTATGATGGCAACCTGCCAGTGACCGAGCGGCAGTGCCAGTAGGGAGGACCGCCCCGAATGGCAGTTAGTTAAGTCCTAATTGTTTCTTGGATAGGCGCTTGCGGCGAGGAGGGTTCGGGAGGTTCTTGAGCATGTGCGCGGCCGCCAGTTGCTGCATTTCCATGAGGATCT
>CAINDV010000276.1 GCA_903847485.1 uncultured Verrucomicrobiota bacterium | reverse complement strand
GTGGCTGAGGCCCACGCCAAAGCGGCGTGCCACGGCGCGTTGCGACTGACCACACTGAACTGCCGCCACCATGGCCTGCCGATCTTTTTCAGAGAGTCTTTCATCCATCAACCATACCAGACTGACCTAGATCAGATGGCACTTCCCTGACCAACATCAGATGGCACTTGCCCAGTCACACCAAGTTGGAGCGCATCCATGACTTACTCTCCGACCGCCTGCCGCCGGGCCGCGCTGGCTGCGCCATCGTATTCCGGGCGACCCGTGAGGCGACGGTGGGAACGGCGGAGTTCCTCCAAGCCAAAGGCTGGCGCGCGGCGTACTTCCACGCCGGCCTGATAGCGCCGGAGAAGAAGCGCATCCAGGACGAGTTTCTCGGCGGGGAGACACAGGTCATCTGCGCGACGAACGCCTTCGGCATGGGCATTGACAAGGAGGACGTGCGGTTAGTCGTCCACGCCGACACGCCCGGCTCACTGGAGAATTACCTTCAGGAGGCTGGCCGCGCGGGCCGCGACGGGCAGATCGCCGAGTGCGTGTTGCTCTATGACGAGGAGGATTGCGAACAGCAGTTCCGCTTGGGCGCGTTCTCAGAACTAAGTCGGCGTGACATTGCGCAAATCCTGCGGGGCCTGCGCAAGGCGGCGGCGCGCGGCGAGGAGGGGGAAATCGTCATCACCACGGGCGAAATCCTGCGCGATGATGACATGCAAGCAAACATCGCGCTGGAGGAGCGCAACGCCGACACCAAGGTCCGCACGGCGATTTCGTGGCTGGAGCGGGCCGGCTTCATTCAGCGCGACGAGAATGTCACTCAAGTGTTCCAGGCGCGACTGCTGATACACACGCTGGCCGAGGCGGAGGCTAAGATGGCACCGCTGAAGTTATCGGCCAACGAGCAGTCACTCTGGCTGGCCATCCTAAGCGAGTTAATGAACGCCGGTCCCACCGAGAGTCTCACCGTAGATAGCTTGGCCTTGCTGCCGCAACTCACTAACTACGCGCAGCGCGGTCCTGGCGGCGCGAATCCGGAGTTCGTGAGCGCCAAGGTGCTCAAGACCCTCGGCAGCATGGCGCGTGTGGGGTTACTCAAGCGCGACACACTCATGAACGCTTTCGTGCGGCACAAGGTGGCCGATCACTCGCGCCTGCGTCTCACTCGCGTTCTGGAACTCGACCGCAAACTGGTGGACCTGCTCGCCACCGAGGAACCGGATCCAGAAGGCTGGCTGCCGCTGAATCTGCGCCTCTTGAACCAGCGACTTTGCGACGAACTGGCCGCCGGTAGTGGGGCAGCCGTCCCGGCTGCCATAGTCCGGCAACCGTCCCGGTTGCCGTCGGAAACTGCAAGCGAGACGCTTGCAGGGACAGTCGCAGGCGGGACGCCTGCGCCACTATCCTCCACGGAACTCGTCCGTCCGCGCGGCGAACTGAACAGCGCTAGTGGGGCAGCCGTCCCGGCTGCCATAGTCCGGCAACCGTCCCGGTTGCTGTCGGAAACTGCAAGCGAGACGCTTGCAGGGACAGTCGCAGGCGGGACGCCTGCGCCACTATCCTCCACGGAACTCGTCCGCGCTCTCCTCAAGAGCTTGAGTGAGGACGGGCGCGGCTTCGCCGGCACGCACGGCAGCATTGATCTGCGGCACTTAGCCCAAGATACTTACCGCGTCCGCGTCCGGCGCAACTGGAAGGCCCTCAGCGAACTGGCGGAGAAGCGCCGCCGTGTCGCGGTGGTGGTACTGGACGTTCTGCTCAGCAAGATCCCAGCCGACATGCCGCCGCGCGCCGACTTACTGGTGGAGTTCTCTTTCGAGGAATTGCACGACGCCCTTGACCGCGATCTCATCTTGCGCGCGGAGATCAAGGACATGGACGCAGCGATTGAGCGAGGGTTAATGTATCTCCACGAACAGCGCGTCATCATTCTGCAACAAGGCCTGGCCGTGTTCCGCTCCGCGATGCGCATCCGACTGTCGCCGGGGGCGAAGGGCGATAAGTACAAGGTCAGTGACTATCAGCCACTCGAGGATCACTACCATGAGCGTGTGTTGCAGGTCCATGTGATGAGCGAATACGCGCGGCGCGGCCTGGCGGCCATCCGTGAGGCGCTGAGCCTGGTGCTGGCGTATTTCTCGCTGGGTAAGGACGAGTTCATCCGGCGCTATCTCTCAACTAAGCCGGACCTGCTCCAACACGCGACCACCGCGCAGTCCTTCCAACGCATCGTCACCGACCTGGGCAACCCGAAACAGATCAAGATCGTGACCGCGCCGGTCGGCCGGAACATGCTTATCCTCGCCGGCCCCGGCTCCGGCAAGACGCGCGTCGTGGTGCATCGTTGCGCCTATCTGTTGCGGGTCGAGCGGGTGCGGCCGCAAAGCGTGTTGGTGTGCTGCTTTAACCGGCACGCCGCCGTCGAACTACGCCGCCGACTAAGTGACCTGGTGGGTGCTGACGCGCGCGGTGTCACTGTGTTGACTTATCACGCGCTAGCGATGCGGTTGCTGGAAAGGACGTTTCTTCCGACGGAGCGGAGCGCCGGCCTCCGGCCCGGCGCGAACCGCGCCCTGCCTGCCGGGCCGGAGGCTGGCGCTCCACCCGACTTCGACTCCCTCATCACCGACGCCGTGAAGCTCCTACGGGGCGAAACTGTCCCTGCCGGTCTGGAGCCGGACGAAGTCCGCGAGCGCCTGCTGGCCGGCTTTCAACATATCCTCGTGGACGAGTATCAGGACATTGACGCCCCGCAATACGAACTAATCAGCGCCCTCGCCGGACGCACCCTCGACGATGCCGACCAGAAGCTCTCGATCCTCGCCGTCGGCGACGACGACCAGAACATCTACACCTTCCGCGGCGCAAACGTGGAGTTCATCCGCCGCTTCGCGCAGGACTACGCCGCCGAGCCTCACTACCTGGTGGAGAACTATCGCTCGACGCGCTGCATTATCGAGGCGTCCAACCAACTTATCGCGGCCAATACGGATCGGATGAAGACCGAGCATCCTATCCGCATTGACCGGCACCGGGCAATGCTGCCGGCGGGCGGCGAGTTCAGTCAGTGCGATCCGGTGGCGCGCGGCAAGGTGCAAGTCATCCGCGTGCCGGACGACTTGGCGCAAGCGTCGGAAGTCATCACGGAAATCCGCCGGCTGCGCGCGCTCGGGGTGGCTGATTGGTCCAGCATCGCAGTGCTTTCGAGCACGCACCAGGAGCTGGCCCAGGTGCGCGCACTGGCTGAGCAAGATGGGATACCCGTGCGTTGGTGGGCCGCGCGCAGCGCCCTGCCGCCGCTCCACCAAGTCCGGGAAGTCCACCTATTCCTGCGCCACCTGACGGAGAAACGGAGCGCTCTGTTGCGCGCGGCCGACTTGATTCAATCTGCCGAGCGCATGTTCCCCACTGAGCGCGGTAATCCGTGGGTTACTTTCCTTAGTCGCGCCCTGGCCGCCTGGCAGAGCGAATCCGACGACGCCGAGTTACCCGTCCAGGACGCGCTGGAGTTCCTCTACGAAACCTGCGCCGACAGCCGCCGCGAGTTTAGCTACGGCGACGGCGTGACACTTAGCACGGTTCACGCCGCCAAAGGTACCGAGCACGACCACGTCCTACTCATCGGTGCCTGGCCGCTGAAGGGGCCGCGCGCCCAGCAAGAGGAACTGCGGCGAACCTTCTATGTCGGCATGACTCGCGCACGGAAGAGTCTCGCCGTCTTCGAGCACACCGATGCCAGGCCGTCGCTGGCCGAGACGCTGAGCGGCCCAGCCATCTTACGCCGCGACGCCACGCTGACCGCGCGTCAGGAGCGGCAACCTGCGCCCAGTTACGCGGTGCTGAGTCTCGAAGACATCCATCTCAGCTATGCCGGTAACTTAGCTGCGAGCCATGCCGTCCATGCCGCGCTAACTGCCTTGCAGCCAGGCGACACTCTCTCGCTCAGCCCGCAGCCGCGCGGCGGGCTGGGCTTGTGCGACGCCTCCGGCACCTGCGTCGCCCGGCTCTCGCGGAAGGCGGAGGCGTCTTGGTCGGAGCGTTTGGCGAGTGTCCGCGAGATTCGCGTGCTGGCGCTGGTGCGCCGTCGTGCCGAGCAGGATGAAGACTCGGACCGTCGCGCGCGCTACGCCGTTCTGGAGTGGGAGATACCCCTCGTGGAAGTCGTCGTCGGGCACGACCGCCTCGCCGCCGCCAAAGCAGACAGGCTTTCCTGCTGAAGCGGGAAGCATTCCCGCCAAGTCGGGAGGGCCTGTCCTGCCAGCAATTCTTCCAATGAACTCACCCGCAAGTCGCTGGAGCGCAGTGATGAACGGAAACAGGTTCATCGGCCCTGCCACGCGCCCGGGGCGCTTGGCCTGCTCATTATGGCCCTGTTAAACCCCGCCGGGTAAGGGCACCCGGCCAACACCTCCACAAAACCGCCCTCATGTAGGCCGGGTGCCCTCACCCGGCGTCCCGATCTGGTCTCTAATGAGAATTGCTGCTATCCCGCGGGGCCAGCTTCGGCCCCGTGTCATTCCCTGCTTCCATCTGCGCGTCCAGTGAGCCCGCCCGCCTTGGGCCGCCAGCGAGGTCCTCACGGCAGTCAGCAGTTCTCTTTGAGGCCGTGGGTCACGCCAAGAACCGGCTAAAGCCGGGACTCCGAACGGCCTTGAGCAGTGGTTTGCGGGGTTCGGAGTCCCGCCTTTAGGCGGTCGGGGTCAAAATGAGACCACCCCGAATTTTTTGCGCGCGTTGCGCCCATGAACCTGCTAGGGCTGATTGCGGTTCCAGCGCTCGGCGCAGCGTGACCGTGATGTTCTGTGGTGCGCTCGCCAGAGT
>CAINDV010000275.1 GCA_903847485.1 uncultured Verrucomicrobiota bacterium | reverse complement strand
TTTGCGTGCTGCATAATACTGGCATAGAGTGGAGAGTCAAGCTACTTTAAGCATGAATATGCCGTCAAATATCGAAGCGGGAAAAACCGCTGGGCCGGGCCAGCCGTTTGAGCGGCTAGTGCCCAATCCGAAGGCCCGGCTTCGGGAGCAGTTCCACGAGGTTTGCCGGTTCAAGCGGATGGCGGAGCGGACGGAGGAGGCGTATTGGGGCTGGGTGCGACGCTTGCTGGTGTTTAGCAAGGTGGGCGGGCAGTGGCGGCATCCACGGGAGTTGGGGGCGGCGGAGGTGTGCCGGTTTCTCAGCCACTTGGCGACGGAGCGGCAGGTGTCGGCTTCGACGCAGAACCAGGCGTTGAATGGGCTGGTGTTCTTTTACCGCGAGACGCTGGGGCTGACGCTGGAGGGGTTGGGCGAGGCGGCGCGGGCGCGACGGGTTGAGCGGTTGCCGGTGGTGCTGACGCGGGAGGAGGTGCGCCGGTTGCTGGGGGCGGCTCCGGCGGAGTTCCAGTTGCCGCTGCGGTTGTTGTACGGCAGCGGAATGCGGCTGATGGAGTTGCTGCGGTTGCGGGTACAGGATTTGGATTTGGAGCGGCGGCAGATCGCGGTCCACGGGGGCAAAGGGGACAAGGACCGGGTGACGATGGTGCCGGAGACATTGGTGGAGGGGCTGCGGGCGCATCTGGTGCAGCGGCGGCAGATGCACGAGTCGGACCGGGCGGCGGGCCGGGGTCGGGTGTGGCTGCCGGAGGCGCTGGGGCGGAAGTATCCCCAGGCGGCGGCGGAGTGGGGCTGGCAATGGGTCTTTGCGATGAGCCGTCCCGCGCAGGATCGGGCGACGGGGGAGTGGCGGCGGCATCATTTGTTGGAGGATAGTCTGCAACGGGCGGTCAAGGTGGCGGCGCGGGCGGCGGGGATCGTGAAGCGGGTTTCGCCGCATGTGTTGCGGCACTGTTTTGCCACCCACCTGTTGGAAGGCGGGACGGATATCCGGACGTTGCAGGAGTTGCTCGGGCACAAGGATGTGACGACGACGCAGATTTACACGCATGTGATGCAGAAGCCGGGGATCGGGGTGCGGAGTCCGCTGGATGCCGGGTGAAGGCGGCGGCCACGGTGCCAGCCATTTTCATTATGGCCCGGTCAACCGCCGCCGGGTGGGGGCACCCGGCCTCAGAACTCCTGACCCGTGAGCACGAATTCCACCCGGCAAGGAAACGAGCTGAGCCTAAGCCGTATCCATGCAGAAGGCAGAACCACGAAACACACGAAAAGAAAGGCGGCAACACTGCTTCCCGAGGCGGGGAGCGGGGCACTGAATGGTGACTGGAATTTGAGGCAGGTGATCTGGGTTCGGCCTCCGGCCTAGCTTCGGTTTTCTTTCGTATATTTCGTGTGTTTCGTGGTTGCTACTGAATAGATACGGCTAAGATCGCCGGGTCAGGGAACCCGGCCTACAGCAAAGGCGCGATTCTGTAGGCCCGGTGCCCTCACCGGGCGGCCCACGCTATTTCCTCGGGTCAGGAGTTCTGAGACTCACTTCTTCAGGTGCAAAATGCAGAGATAGTCGAGACAAGCGGGGCGGGAGCGCCAACCCAAGACGCTCCCGCTCAACCCAATCAACCCAATCGTGCCGGACACCGGCAGCCGAATGTGACTCGGCCCCGTTTGCCCGGCCTTGCGGCGGGACAACCCAACCAACCCGCCACCAATCTCTTGCTTTCTCCCTTCGGTTCTTTCCCGCTCAGGGTGCCACGTAGCGCGTCCGGAAGTACGACGCGCCGTTAGTCGCCGATGGCACAATGTCAAACAACAGTAACCCGTTCGCGGCGGCGGCATTCGTTTCCAGAGCCTGCCACATCACGGGCACCGCCAGGCTTTCGGCCTGCTCCAGCGCATACCTGAAGTTCGGTATCCCCATGTAACTGAACCGCAACATACCGTTCGTCATAAACGGAGCCGACAGTTGGTTGAAGCCTTCCGCACTATAGGTGATCACGGTCACCGTCCCGGTACTCGTGTTGTAACCATCGCTCACCGTGTAGGTGAAGCTGTCGCTCGCCGCGCTACGGGTCGAAGTGTAGGTGATGTTCGTGCCCCCCACGATGACAGCCGTGCCGTTCGTCGGCGAAGAAACCGCCGTGACCGTCAGGATGTCGCCCACGTCCGCGTCAGTCACATACTTGCCTATCACACCTACGGTCGCCGAGCCGCCCACAGGCACGCCGAGGGTGAAGCTCGAGGCCACCGGGCGGTGGGGAGAAAATGGCACGGTGGTGGTGATCGCCAGGCTCCAGCCACCGGCAAGGCGGCCGGCATCAGGCTTAAAGAAGTCGTAGATGAACAGGTTCCAAACGCCGTTCGGGTTGACATTCTGGAAGGTAGCAAGGCTCGAGTCGTAAGGACCTTCGGGCGCCGGCTCAGGCAGCGAATCGCCGAAGGCGTAGTCCGTCGGCTGGTAGGTGCCAGAGGTGATCGGCAGGTAGTCCGAAAGCAGCAGGAGCGCCTGGTCATCAAAGGTCAGCGTAGCATTGACCACGTTGTATTCGCTTCCGCAAGCCGCCATGAGCATCGCGCTTTCGCCGCCCGGCCCGACGAGCAGGATGTCCAGATCGGACGGGTAGGTATGGCTGAAGTTGTTCAAGGTGGCGGTGACTTTGGTGACGGTGCCGGCCACGCCCGAGACTATGAGCGGCGCGGGATACGGGATGCCGGTGCCGGATTCGGGAATGATGACCGGCGCGGGAGCCTGGAACGTGAAGTTCGTAGTGGGCAGCGCGGCCGGGGTGGTCAGTTGGACGGTGTTGTTGAGGAGGTAGGCTTCCGTGCCGTCGCGCCGGACGCAGGCCTGGTTGGTGAGAGTGCCCGCGGCCGTGGGTTTGACGGTGATGGCCAGACCCGCGCCAGTTTCGCTGGCGAGGCTGCCAAGATCAGCTACCACCCAGTCGCCGGTGCGGCTCCAGGTGCCTTGGGAAGCCGTCGCGGAGATGAACGTGACTCCGGCGGGCAGGCAGTTGCTGAGGGTGACGCCGGTGGCGGTGGCGGGGCCGGAGTTAGTCACGCCCAGCGTGTAAGTCAACTCCTGACCCACCAGCACCGAGCCAAGGCTGGCGGCACCGGCGAGGGCTAGATCATCGGGCAGGCAGCAGGCATACGCGCCGATCAGCGTGATCGAATCCACATACCAACCGACGCCACCGGCGAGGACGTCGCTGTAGAAACACCAGCGCAATTGCACGCTCTGTCCGGCCGCTGCCTCCGGGAGATTCACGACGGTAGTGATGAAGCCGCCGGAGTCGCCCGACCAATACCAGTCGAAAGTGTTGTAGCCGCCCGAGACGAAACTGCCTCCCGCTTCGAGGATATCCGTGAAGTCACCGCCGGCGATGGAAATCTCCAACCAGCCGGTATCATAATATTCTTCGGTGTCGTAACTGTGACGGAAGGTCAATTGAGTTCCGGCACTCGCCATGACCGAGGGCGAGATCAACTGCTGGTAGCTCGCGATCGGTGGATCCGCCACAAAGACTGAGTTGGGCAGCGTGTCCGCAGCGTCGGTGGTGGTCTCCCACGCCGGCCCGTAACCACCCGAGGCGGTCGTCCAACCCACCGGCAGGGCCGGGGCTGTCACGCCGTCAAAGTTCTCCGTCAGCACCACTTCTGGCACCGGCCTCCCCACGCGGAGGCTGTGGTTAATCGCCAGCAAGGGGGCCGCGTTATCGGTGGCCGCGAACGTGGCCAGCACCAGGCCACCACAGGCAGTCTCCGTGGAAACAGTGAAGCTGAAGGCGTTGGTCACTGGCGGCCCGCCGGGGCGCAGCGCGCCGTAGTTCATCGCGCCGCTGGGCGAAGTGACTCCGCCCGTCGGCAGGAGAGTGACTACGACGTTGGTCGTTTTGCGGGTGCCGGTGTTCTGCACGACGAGGTTCACCGTGACTTGCTCACCCGGATCGATCGCGCCATTGGCGGGGACGCAGCCTTCCGCCACGAGAAACACTTGGCTGGAAAGGCCGAGCACTGGCGCGAGGCCCGTGGTCACGGTGGTAGCCTCATTGTTGCTCGGATCATAATCGAAGGTCTCCGTGCTGACGGCCACATGGTTGGTCAGGCGAAAACCGGAGTTGACGGTCGCCACGATCTGAACGGTCGCCGCCGCGCCGGAAGCCAGCGCGCCCAGCGAAGCGGTGACGACGCCGGCGTCGTAAGTGACCGTGCCCTGCGACGTCTGGGAGGAGACGTAACTCACCTGCTCCGGCAGGCGGTTAGTCAGCAAGACACCGGTGGCGGTAGCCAGGCCTTGATTGGTAATCATCAGCGTGTAAGTAAGGTCATTTTCCCAAGTCACCGGACTGGGTTGAGCCTGCACGGTGACGCCCACGTCGGCCTGACTGCTGTTGTAACAACATTCGCTCGCCTCCGTCACCACCGTCAGGCTCCAGCCGCCGCTGATTAAACCGCTGTCGCCGGTGCTACGGTCATTGACGAACAACTGCCAAGTGCCATTGGGCGTCGTGCCCAAGAACGCGGCCAGCGTCGTGCCATAAGGCCGGGCCGGGGCCGGGGGAGGCAGCGTGGAACTTCCGCTGCTGGTCGGCTGGTAGGTGCCACTGACAATGGGGGAAGTTACCCGGGTAGCCGCTGCGTCGTCGAAGGTGAGGTCCGCATCCTCCGCCGCCTCATCGCCGGTTCTGGACAGTAGCATGGTGCTTTGTCCGGTCGGACCCACCAGCAGGACATCCACGTCGCCCGGATAAGTGTGGCTGAAGCCATACACCGTCGCCGTGACTTTGGACACCTTGCCGGCCAACCCGGCGACCGAGAGCGCGGAGGGATACGGCGCGGCCTTGCCCTGCTCCGGGATGGTGATTTCGCCCGGCTGCGCGAAGGTGGCGCTGGCGTGAATCTTGACCCCCAGCGTAAGCGGGAAGGTCACGGTGCCCAAGTCGGCGCCGCCGTCCGTGAGCCAGAGCGTGCAGGTGATGCTTCCGCCGCAAGCTCCCACTGCCTGGAACGCGAAGCTCTTCGCCACGCCCGGCCCGCCGGACGGGATCGCGCCGTAGTTCTGCGGGGAGCTGGGACTCAGCACACCGCCTACGGGCAGCAGCGTGGCGACGAGATTGGTCGAGGGGACGGTGCCGATGTTCTGGAGCGTGAACGCGACGGAAACGATTTCTCCGGGATCCACCGCGCCATTGCCAGGCGCGCAGTTTTCCGCCGTCAGAGCGGCGCTCCCAGGAGCAATCACCGCCGCCTCGCGGGTTTCCGCGTTGTAGATCACCAGGGCAAAATCTTGATCCAGCGGATCGGCGTCGTTGGGCACGCCATCGGAGACGATGTTCGCCGCCGTGACGGTGACGGCGAAGTTACCGGTGACGCCGGCCGGCAGGAAAACGCTTTCCACGTTGTTCCGGGGGTCCGCGCTGCCGCCGGTCGTGGAGTAGGCGCCGTTGAAGACGTTGCCCCGATACGTCTGGCCCCCCATCGTGACCACCAAGTCGAGATTGTTGTTGTAAGCGTTGCCGGTGGTGGAACCGGGCGCGTCCGTCCACGCCAGCGTGATGCGGACTGGGCGGCTGGGATCCTTGACGGCGCCGGTGACGGCGCGCATTTGGCCGCTGGCGGTGAATTTGTTGGTAGAGGACTGCTCCAGCACGACGCGGGCGGCGTCATCGAAGGCCATGCCGAGGTTCATGCCGCCCATGCCCTGCGAGTCGGAGGGTAGCGTATCGTTCGCGCCGTCCCCATCGAGGTAGCGGGCGGAGTTTAGCAGCCAAGCCTTGGTGAGCGCCGGGCTGGGCGGCGTCTGGGAGTGGTTGATAAACCACTGGCGCACCAGCGCCACGCCGCCAGCCACCGCCGGGCAGGAATGGCTCGTGCCGCTGGAAGTGGTGTAAAACTGCTGGCCGAGCGGGAAGAAATTGTTCGTGTTGCCAACCCCGGCGCCGCCCCACAGAGCACAAACGCCCTCGGCGCTGAAGCAATCGAGCGCCGAACCGAGCGGATCGAGCACGGGGCCTTGCCCCACGCCCCCGGTGACGTGCGTGCCGGGGCCGACAAGGTCCGGCTTCTTGCGTCCGTCGGCACAGGGGCCGCGGCTGGAGAAGGAAATGATGTCATTGGCGCTGTCGGCGCCCAGATCGCTCACGCCACAGCCATCATCGCCGCCGGCTGTGCTGCCACCATTGGCGATGGAGTGCGAATGGACGTTCTCAGCGGCGCCGACGCCGATGACGTTCTTGGCCGAGCCTGGCGAGCCTGCAGTTCCATTTTCAGGTCCGGCATTGCCGGCGGAGAACACGATCACCATTTCCTGGTTGCCGGGAGCGGGCACGGCCGAGCCGTCCGGCTGCGCGTCGCGGACCAACGCGTCGTACTCCTGGCAATCGGTGTCGTAATCACCGCCGGAGTCGGAACCCCAACTGTTGGAGCTGATTCGCGCGCCGTCGCGATATGCCTGGGACTGCAGGTCGGAGTAGCTGGGAGAGGTAAAACTGTCAGGATCAAAGATCACCGAGGAACCGACGCGCACAAACGGCGCGATCCCCAGACCATAACTGAAACCGGCGGCATCGGTGAACGGAAAGCCGGTGAAGTCGTTGTAGCCGGCGATGATGTGGGAGTTGAGCGTGCCGTGGCCGTCGCAGCCTTGCAGGGTGCTGTTGGTGTGCGGCGTGCCCACGAGCCGGTTGTAGGCCACGCGGCTAGGCAGGCTGGTGTTGCCCAGTGGATAAAGCCCGAAGTGCCCCGGCGTGGCAGTCGCGTTGTCCAAACCGCTGTCCGTCACATCCACCGCAAATCCCGACGCGGCAAACTGACCCTGCGCGAAACCTTTGCTCACCAGCCACGCGAGGTAGCCGGGCCCGCTCGGAAAGATGCCGCTGAGATTGCCCGCGACGATCTGCCCCTGCCGCTCGTCGCGTTTCTTGGGCAGCACGTAGGGCCGGATGGAAACCACTTCCGGCTGCGCCGCCAGCACGGCCAGCGCGTCGGCCGGCAGGCGCACGATGACGTTGAGGTAGTTCAAAACCTTCTCCTGCTTCAAAACTGCCGCCAGCTTGCGGGCGTCAATGACCGCCAGCGTGGCCGCGTTCGCTGCGGGATCAGCTACCATCTGAATGGCGAACAAATCCCCCGCCAGTTTACGCGGCTGGCCTTTTTCGTCAGTCAGGCGGACCTTCGGGTGAAGCTTGTATTCATCCCGATAAGCGCCCTCCCACTGCACCGGGCTGGCGGTGGCGGTCAACGCTTGCACCCGGCCCAGCGCGGTGGCGTCGCCATAAACGAGGTAGGCGTTGTTAGGCACATAGGCCACGATCTTCGCTCCGCTGGCGACCAAATCAGCGTGCCACTCCGGCTTCACCGGCCCGGCAAACTGCACGAGGTGCATCCGTTGGCCCTTGAAGGTGGACAGCGTCTGCCGCAGCGCCTGAACCTGGGATCGCGAGGTGCGCAG
The DNA here is from genome assembly GCA_903847485.1 of uncultured Verrucomicrobiota bacterium. GTDB lineage: Bacteria > Verrucomicrobiota > Verrucomicrobiia > Limisphaerales > JAJXZI01 > CAINDV01. The sequence continues at coordinate 844 of CAINDV010000275.1, read as the reverse complement.
CGGGCCGGCGTTCAACTCGATCACATCCAAGTTGTCCGCCGGAACCACCGTGCCAGCGGCGGCGAAGGGAGCGACCGTCGCTGGCGGAGCGGTGAGAATCTGGAAGCTGCCATAATCCGCCACCAGGCGTGCGCCTTGTTGCTGGAGCTGCGCCGTGGCGGAGGGCGATTCGCTGCGCACCTTGCGTAGCGCCTCCGCCGCTTGGCTGTCCAACGGAGCTGTAACCAAAACCGCGCCGCCCACCAGCGCAGCAGCCAGCCAGGCATGCGGGAGCCAGCGCGGGCAGAAGCGAGTCCGCCAGAGCGGGGGCGCGACCGCCGACAAAGCGGCGGGAAAGGAGGCGGAACGAAGTGCCGTGAGACGTTCGTGCGTTTTCATATTCTCGATAAGTTGACAGGTCAGCAGGCCCGGCAGTTAGCATCGTGTCTGGAAGTACGCTTCCCGACGAGCAGCCCGGTGATTCGAGCGACCCAATAATTTCGATGCCTACCGTCCTGACGGAACATAATGTCGCCAAATACTCCCGCGATCGGCAAGCATGAAAAACATCGGTGCAATCCTTGTCCATTATGCCGAATCGGTGCCCAGCCGCTACCAGCAAAGCCTCCCGGTCGGCCCGCCGGAAGGGGCGGACAGGCGTGCGAAAGCGGAACTGGACGCAATCTTTTACAGGGGGACGTGACCCGACCGGCACGCCCGGACGGGACTGACACGGGTTACCGGCACCCGCTGGGCAGCGACTTTCGCGATGGTCCCCTGCGTCCCCAAGCGGCGGTTAGATGTTTTCGCGCTGAATGCCAGACTTGTATTGCCTGAGAGCGTGTTTGAAAAGTCGCCCAGCGGT
>CAINDV010000274.1 GCA_903847485.1 uncultured Verrucomicrobiota bacterium | reverse complement strand
GGGGGAGAGGGCCGGGGTGAGGGGGCCACCCAACTTCAGGTAGATGCACTGGTGGACGAACTCTTCTTCGCCAACGAAGCCAGCCGCAGCGAAGTCCATTTCAAATACATCCGCGACCGCCTCCGGCAAGACCCGCACGCCCGCCGCGTGTTGCTGACTTACCGCCGCGTGCTGCGTGGCGAGCCGGTGCCGGACAACCCCCAGTCCCTCCTCCACAACGCCCTCAAGCTCGCCGGCCTAGTCGAGCGCGGCGCGGACGGCGCGCTGGCCGTCCGCAATCCCATCTACCGGCGCGTCTTCGACGACCTCTGGGTGCGGCAGACGCTGGCGGCGGACCCGACGCGGCGGCGGGCCTTTGCGCTGGGCGTCGTGGCGATGCTGCTCGTAGTCGGTCCCCTCGGTTACTGGTTATGGGGCCGTGCCGAGGCTGATGTTGCTAGAGCTGAGGCTGCCCGCGTTGTAGCGGAGAAAGCTCGTTCTAGTGCTCTTGTGCAAGCCCTGTTGACCGCCCGGCCCGAGGCCGTGCCCAACGCCATCGCCAACCTCCAGCCCTTTCAAGCCCGGGCCGTGCCGCAACTCCGCACCGAGTTCGACCAAGCCGCCAACTCCGAGAACAAGCTGAACGCCGCGCTCGCCTTGGCGGCTTTCGGCAAAGTTGATGTGTCTTTCCTCCTGACGAGCGCCACCGAAGCGCCGCCCGGCCAGTGCATGAACATAGTTCGCGCCTTGGAACCAGAGAAGACCACCGCCCTGGCGGAGATTCCGCGACTTATCGCCCAAGCCAAGCCTCCCGCAGCCCGCGCCCGGCTGGCCACCGTCGCCTTGTTCTTGGACGACCTGGTGCCGCTTAAAGAACTAACCCTGCGCAACCCGAACCCCACCAACCGCACCGCCTTCATCCACGGCTACCGCGAGTGGCCGGGCGACCCGCTCCAGTTAGCGGCGATCTTACAGACAGTTAGCACTAACTCCGGCTTGGCGGATTTCCGCTCCGCGCTCGGTGCCGCCCTGGCTTTGGTGGAATGGAAGACGTTGGCCGCGCCAGAGCAGGCGGCGCTGGTGAAGACGCTGCGGCAACTCTACACCGAATCCCCGGACAGCGGCACCCACAGTGCGGCGGCCTGCGCCTTGACCCGTTGGGGCCAAGCCTTGCCGGAGCCGCCCGCGCCCACTAATCAACCGCCCGCCGGCCGCGACTGGTTCGTCAACCGGCAAGGCATGACGATGCTTCGGATTCCCGCCGGGAAGTTCAACATGGGCAGCGCCAGCGGTAACAAGGATGAGCAACCGGTTCACGAAGTCACGCTCACGAATTCCTTCTTCATCTCCGACCGCGAGGTGACGGTGGCGCAGTTCCGGCAGTTCACGAACTCGGTCGCGCATGACCCGAAGACCCCACCCTTGGAGCGACTCACGGACTGGGAAGGAGAAGCCACCAAGTATAGCCCGGCCACTAACTGCCCCGTCCAGCAAGTCAGTTGGTTCGACGCCGTGCAGTTCTGCAACTGGCTCAGCCGGCAGGAGGGCCGGACGCCTTGTTACACTAACAGCGGGACTAACTGGCAGTGCAATCTCCAAGCCAAAGGCTACCGCCTGCCCACCGAAGCCGAATGGGAATACACCTGCCGCGCCGTCAGCCAAAGCCACTACACGTTTGGCGATGACGAGAAGCTCCTGGGCGAATACGCCTGGTACTCCGCCAACTCCTCCTCCCGCACCTGGCCGGCGGGGAGCAAGCTGCCCAATCTCTGGGGCGCGTTCGATCTGCACGGCAACCTCTGGGAATGGTGCCAGGATTGGTACGCGAGCGGCTACTATAAACTAAGTCCCAAGGATGATCCGGCCGGGCTAGAGAGTGGCGAATATCGGGTGTTGCGGGGCGGTTCGTGGGGCGATGTCAGTCCTCGGGGCCTCTCCGGTGCTTCTCGCTTCTACGGCCATCCCGACAGCCGCACCCAGGTCAGCGGGTTTTGTTGTGTGTTGGGGGTGGGTGTTTCGGCTGCTAGGTGACCTCTGCTTTTCCCTTTGCTCTTTGACCCTTTATCCCTTTGCCCTTTTTCACTTAATCCTTTTCCATTTTCCCGGCGAGCGCAGCGAGCCGGAATTTTTTTTGTTCATCCGCCGACTCTGACACCCTGTAGGAGCCGACGTAAGGAGGCTTTGGGAAGCGCCGAAAACCAAGCCTCCTAACGTCGGCTCCTACAAGGGAAAGAATGACGAAGTCCGAAGCCCGAAACCCGCCGGTCTGCGTGCCCCGCCAGGCCGACTGAGTTATTAGTTGGACCAGGCGCGAGACTTGCCCCAGCACCTAACCGCAGCCGGCGGCGCTTCGTCATTCGTCATTCATTCGTCATTCGTCATTCGTCATTCGTCTGTGTCATCCGTGGTTGGCTTTCTGAATGGTTACGGATAAGTGCCTGTCTCCCCACGGGAATCGGTTTGCCTTCGAGCGTGTATGAAAACGCCTGTCGTGGTAGGGCGAGGCTCC
>CAINDV010000273.1 GCA_903847485.1 uncultured Verrucomicrobiota bacterium | reverse complement strand
GGAGCCTCGCCCTACCGCTGGGCGACTTTTCAAACACGCTCTGAGGCTCTGAAATCCTGGAGGAATGAGCCTCGTTACCTTGGCTCCTACAGGGTCTTGAAATCGCGTCTTGGCCCTCCGCTTTACCCTACCGCTGCCTGTCGTGCCCAGGCGTCGGCGGCGAGGATTTGCTCCAGCGTAGGATGGGTGACGACTTCATGCCGGTCCATGACGCGGCGGACGGTTTCGGTGATCTGAAGGAAGGTGATCCGGCGCTTGACGAAGGCTTCCACGGCGACCTCGTTGGCAGCATTCAGCACGGCAGGCAGCGTGCCGCCAATCTCGCCGGCGCGGCGGGCGAGGTTCAGCGACGGAAAACGCTCCGTGTCCGGCTCCTCAAAAGTCAGGCTCCCCAGCTTGGCCAGCGGCGTCTGCACGCGGTCACTCCGCACTCGCTCCGGGTAGGTGAGGGCGTATTGGATAGGCAGGCACATATCCGGCGTGGACATCTGGGCGAGCATTGAGCCATCTACGAATTCCACCATCGAGTGAACGATACTCTGCGGATGCACCACGACTTGGACGCGGTCCATGCCTATGTCGAAAAGCCACCGGGCTTCGATCATCTCCAGCCCTTTGTTGAAGAGTGTCGCCGAGTCAATGGTGATCTTGGTGCCCATGACCCAGGACGGGTGCTTGAGCGCCCGCTCGACGGTGATGCTGGCGAACTCCGCCTGTGGCGTCTGCCGGAACGGTCCGCCGGAAGCGGTGAGCCAGAGGTTGCGCACGGAGTCGGCGGGCTTGCCATCCAGGCATTGGAAAATCGCCGAGTGTTCGCTGTCCACCGCGAGCACTTGGACGCCGTATTTGCGCGCTTCGCTCATTACCGTCTCGCCGGCCATGACAAGGATTTCCTTGGAGGCGATGGCAATGTCTTTGCCGGCGCGGATGGCTGCCAGGGCCGGTTGTAGCCCGGCGGTGCCGACGATGGCGATGAGCACGATGTCCGCCGCGGGCATGGTCGCGAGTTTCACCAAGCCTTCGGTGCCAGTGAAGACTTCGGCACTGGTGCCGAGCGTGGCGCGGAGTTCTTCCGCCTTCGCGGGGTTGCTTATACCAATGGCGGCAGGCTGGAACTGGCGGGTCTGTTCGAGCAGCAACTCGGCGTTGTTGCCGGCCGCGAGGCCGATCAACCGGATGTGGTCGGGCAGGTCCAAAGCCACCTTGATCGTGCTGGTGCCGATGGAGCCGGTGCTGCCGAGAAGGACGACGTTTTTCATAAAGGCGAAAGGAAGCGGGGAGAATGTAGGAGGAAGACGGCGGGTCAGGAGCGCGTCCGGCTTTCTTGCGACCGCTCAGGTCGTGGCTTCAAATCCGAAATCCGAAATCCGAAATCCGAAGGAAACCCGAATTCCGAAATCCGAAAATCGTCGGCAGCAGGCACCGGAGAATCCCACTGCGGTCGCCACGCCGACTCATCTCCTGCCAGCGCTGGCAATTCGGATTTCGGATTTCGGATTTGAGACTTCGCCTCCGTGGACGCTTCTTTCTTCATAGGCTTAGAACCACGGTGTCGGATGCGTCAGGATATGACGCAGGTAAAGATACATCAGCGGGGCGTTGAAGAGCAGGCTGTCTAGCAGGTCAAGGATGCCGCCGATGCCGGGGAAGAGGCTGCCAGAGTCCTTCACCCCAGCTTCCCGCTTGAAGATGGATTCGATCAAATCGCCGATCACCGCCGAGACGCTCAGGACCGTGCCGAGAATGATCGCATGGACCGGCTTCATACCCGGCAGGTGGCTGCCGGCGAAGTGCGCGAAGACTAGGCTCGCCAGCACGGAGCCGAGCACCGCGCCGCCGAAGCCTTCCCACGTTTTGCCGGGGCTGACGCGCGGGATCATCTTATGCCGGCCAATCAGCGAGCCAACTACGTAGGCGCCGACGTCGCTGAACTTGGTGACCAAGATGAAGTAAAGGACGTAGAATTTTCCCTGGTCGCCGATGGTGGGGAAGAAGTGGATTTCCTGGATGAAGTTGAGCAGCCACGGCACATACATCAGGCCGAAGAGCGTGGTGGAAATAGCCACGATGCCCGCGGTGTTCGTCTTGGCGAGGAAGTGCCAGACGCACAGGCCGAGCACCAGCGCGATCAGCAGGGCCGTCTGAAAGTCATTGGCCCGCTCGGGCGAAGCCGCAAAGCCCAGTCGGCCGGTGCAGTGCAGGAAGGTTCCCACCATCAGCACCACGCCGCCCATCAGACCGAACCACCGGTAGCAGACCAGCCCGCGCTTGGCCACCAGGTCATAGAACTCCATCAAGCCCAGCACCGATAAGACGAGCATGATCGCTAGGAAGACGTAGTTGGACACCAGCCGGTTGCCGGAGAACATCGCCGTGAGCACGATGGTCCACAGCACCACAAAGCTCAGGAGTCGGCGGACGAAAATCTTGAGCTTGGATGCGGGCGGCGGCGCGTTCCCGGTAGCGTCAGGCATGGCGACAGAATGGCGATTCGTGGCGCGGGCTGTCGAGTTTCAATTCCAGAGCTTCCTACCCGCCCCGCTCGCGTCGCGACTAACTCCGAACTCCGAAGTAGGCAGGCGGCGAACAGTAACGGGACAGGCATCCTACCTGTCCAGTTGAGCGTTCAGCCACGCGGTAGGTTGTTCCGCGGGGCGAACCGCAATTGACCGGCTGGCAGCCGGTCCCACTATTCGGAGCCATTTCCGCTTCGGAGTTCGGACTAACTTCGGTGTTCGTTCCGTGCGCCGCGTCAGCCGTTGAGCGTCCAGCCCTCGCGGTACTTGCGGCTCAACAACTCGTTGGCCTCTGGGTTGTCGGTGACCTGTCCCGCGGTGCCGTCGTAACTGATCTTCTTTCCGACGCGGTAGGCCACCAAGCCCAGCAGCATCATCTCGATCATCTTGCCGGCGTAATCAAAGTTGCAGGCAGTCTTGAGACCACCCTTACAGGCATTAAGCCATTGCTTTTGAAAGTTCCCCATCTTGGGAAGCAGTGCCTCCTTAGCACGCGGCTTGTAGTAGGAGAGGTCACCATCTCGTTCCGCTGGCAGGAGCGCGCGGGTGGTGAAGTCGGCCACTAGCTCGCCTTTCGATCCCGAGAACAGCACCCCGTGATCGATTTTCTTGCAATCAACATACTTGACCAACCCCATTTCATGAATGACATCGCCTTGAAACCAGCCAACCTTGATTGCCGGTCGCCAGGCGTTGGCCGGCAACCAAAAGACCGCTGCCAATTGGACTGGGGTGACCTCGGGATTGAAGTCCTGGTTATCACCCACGGTTTCGGCGCTGGTCGGCAGTTCGCCGTCAACGGCATTCCAAGCGAGGTCCATGGTGTGACTTCCCATATCACCCACTTGGCCACTTCCGAAGTCCCAATGCATGTTCCACGAAAGACAATTCATTCCGGGACCGCCGACGAAATAGCCGGGGTTGTACGGATGGAAGGGAGAAGGTCCAAGCCAGAGGTCCCAGTTAAATCCATTGGGTGGCTCGCCCTTGGCAGGTAGGTAGCCAGGGCGTGAAATCTTGCGGTTCCCCCACGCGAAGGCTGATTCCAACGTGCCAATGGCACCGTCGAGGATTAATTCGCGCACGCGGTTGAAGTTCTCGTGCTCGTGACGCTGGGTGCCGACCTGGGTGGCGAGCTTGTTCTTGTTCTTAAGATAGTTGGCGCGGACGACGCGAGCTTCCTCAACGGTGTTGGCCAGGGGTTTCTCGCAATAGACATGCAAGCCGCGGTTCATGGCCCAGTTGGCGATGAAGGCGTGAGTGTGGTCGGCCGAACAGATGACGACGGCGTTGAGGCCGAGCGCCTTGTGTTCGTCGAGGCACTTCCGCCAATCCACGTAGGTCTTGGCGTTGGGGAACCGCTTGGCACCAAAGGCGAGGTGGTCCTCGTTCACGTCGCACAGGGCCACGACGTTTTCACTGGCCAGCACGCCGAAGTGGGCTTCGCCGCGGCCCCAAGTGCCGATAAGGGCGACGTTCAACTTGTTACTAGGGGCATCGGCTCCGAAGAGCGTGGTCCGGGGGAGGAGCAGGCCGGCCGCCCCGGTAAGGGCAGCGGATTTGAGGAATTCGCGACGTTTCATATTAGGTGTGTGATAAACTGTGGTTCGTTGCTTCGGTGGCGCTGGCAGGTTCCGGGCTAGGACCGTCCGAACATAGCGCCGAAGCATCCGCTTCGACGCCGGGCGATCCCGCGACGGACTAATCCCGCCAGTGCTAACGGGCAAAGTCTGCGACGTGCCGCGCCCGACTTCAAGCACTGTTTCAGCAATGCTCAGTATAGACCCGATCGGGCCGTCGGGTGAGGGCACCCGGCCTACAAGCGAGCGGTTTTGTGGGGGTGTCGGCCGGGTGCCCTCGCCCGGCGGGCGGTGTGTGGCAACCAACAACTTGGGAATGCACCCAACAGTATCAAGTGGCTTGAGAATCTCCTTGCCTGGCCGGTCCTGCGGTTCTATCCCGCCCGCCGCAACTCAGACCGTCGGCTTCCTATGAGACACGTCATGTTTTCTGTCATCATCGCTACCTGCACCCTCGCGCTTACCACCGCCGTGCCGGGGCCATGTTTAAGTTGCAGGGGAGGCACCCCTGCCTGGCTGCCGCTCCGGGTGGCTGGCGACGATGAACCGGGAGCCACCCTGACAATCGTGCGGGGCCGTATTGGCGGGGCTATTTGAGCAGTTTGGGAGCGGCGGCGGGCGCGGCGGGCTTCCCGCTCGCCAGCCGTTGGTAGGTCTCAGCGACATCCGCCATCCCAAGGCCGCGATAAGCTGCGGAGAGGGCGGCGTAGGTGTTAAGCCGGGCGGCACCTTGGATGCCTGGCAGGGCCATCTCCAAGTCTTTGACGGCCTCCTGGTAGCGGCCCATTTTGGCAAGCACCTGGCCCCGGGTTTCGCGGCTGTGGGGGTTGTCGGGGTACTTGGCCACCAGGGGGGTCAATCAGGCTGAAGGCGCGGGGCAAATCGGGATTCTTGTCGGCCACCAGCAAGACCGCCAGGTTGTTGGCCAGGTAAGCAAGGTCCGGAGCCATCTCATAGGCTAATTCGTAGTGTTTGCGGGCGAGCGCGTCGTCGCCCTGCTGGCGGGCGAGTAGTCCCAGGAAGAAATGCACCCAGGCGGCCCGCCCACCCTCCTTGAGGATGGGGTCCAGGGCCTCACGGGCGGCGGCGGCCTCCGGGCCGGTGGCCATGCTCAAGGCGACCAGTTGTTCGAGCAGTCTGAGATTCTGCGGGGCGTGCTCCAAGCCTCGTTGCACGACGTTCAGTCGGAGAGCCAACGGAGGCGGTTTCTGCTCGGCCAAGGTAGTCGCCCAAATAGCGGCGACGTCGCCCAGGGCGGTTTCGTAGGCGGGATTCGGGTTGAGCTTCCACGCCACCTCGAGCACCGACTGGGCACTGGCAGGATCCTGTAGCAGCAACAGGGTTTCCACCATCCGGAGACGGAGTTCCACCTCGTTTGGAACGGGCCGTTCCAGTTCGCTGCGGTAATGGCGCAGGGCACGGTCGGCCCATTGGCGAACGCCGGCGTCCTCGCCGAGGGCTTGGAGGGCTCGAGCCAGAGGAAGGATGGCTTCGTTGCGCGTTTGCACCGCTTCCAGGAGATGCTTCTTAGCCTCGGCATAGTTCCCTTGGCGGAGGTTTAGGTTGCCGAGCAGCTCATGGGCTTGGGCGCTGGCGGGGTCCAGGGCGACGACATGCTTCAAATGCTGCTCGGCGAGGGGAATGCTCCACGCGGTAAGATTGGTGTCGCTCAACAGCGAAAGGGCGACTTGTAAGTGCGCCGGCGCGTAACCGGGCTTGGCCAGAGGCGCGAGCCGCAGCATCAGCGCGAAGGCTTCCTCCTGCCGGCCGAGGTTCAGTTGGCTGAGCGCCAGCCGAAACCGGTACTCCGGCTCGCCCGCGCCTTGCAGTTGCAGCAAACCCCGATATCCCACCGTTGCCGTCGCGTAGTCCCTGGCCTGGTAGGCGGCGTTGACCGGGCCGCGGACCTTGGCCACGGCGTGCGCCGGATTCCAGCCTGCAACGAAGATGACATAGCCCAACAGCGCGCCCACGGCCGCCAGGAAAGGGGGGGCCGCCAGCAGGCGCAGATGGTCCCGCCCCTCCAGCCACTCACGCCAACGGGCAGTGAACGAACCGTCCGCCACCTCATCGCGTTTGCCGTCCGGGTAACGCTGCGTGGGTTGGTTAGTTGAAAATTCCGGCGAGTTCACGTCTGATCTCCAAAAACAGCCCCAAGACCGCCTCTGACTCGGCGGGCGAAAGGGCCACGGCGCTGGTAACCAACACTTGGACGCGCAGGCTCGCCGGCAGCACGGGCACCTGCCAGGAAAACCGCTCCCAGCGCGCGGCCGGCACCGGCAGCCCCAACTCGTGTCCCTGCTCATCCACCACCGCGAACCAGAGCGCACCCGTCTGATAAAGATCCTTCTGCATCTCAGCCTGGAACCAAGCCGGCCCGCCCGCTTCCCCCCGGCGCTGACCTCTTTCCTTCAGCACATCCCACCCCTGCGGACGGTAGAGGGTCGTCGCGTCCTGAAATCCGCGCAGCGGATATTCCACCGCCACCCACGCGACAAGGTTGCTGAGGCCGAACCGCCAGCAACGCGCGTCCGGCACAGTCGTCATCAACTTCCTCGACTGCGGCAAGTCGCCTTCCACCCGCTGCCACGCGCCCATTTGCCGAGGTAGATCGAAGCCGGCCAAGGCCAGCTTCGGGGCGGGCACACTCGCCGCTTGCGCCGCAGATTGGTGGTGCTGCCAGCCGCACATCACCTGGGCCAAACCTAGCAAGGCAAACACGCCCCCCGCCGCCCAAGCCACCCGCGACGTGGGCACCCTGACTGTGCCTGGGACTGGCTCGGAAACCGACGACGAATCAATATCCGCCACCCTGGCGGGCGCGGTTGAGGTCTGCGATCTCAACATCCGGCGCCACAGGTTCTCAATGAATACCAAACACTGGTCCAAACTCAACAGGATCACCCCATCCATCCCCAGCAGCAACCCGACCGCCAGGACATTACGCCAACCTTCGAAAGCTTCTGTTCCGCTGGAGTAAACCCGCCTCGTCCCCGCCACGAACCATCCCAGCGCCCCCAGCCAGACCCAGAACGGCACGCTCAGCACCATCACCAGGCTATGCAGCCACGAGCGGCGCAGACAGGCGACGAAAAATACACATAACGCCACCGCCGCCGGCAGGGTGTAAAGCCCCTGGCACGCGGCGTCCACCGACAGGCTGGCATGTGGCAACTCGATCGTGCCCGGCCCGCGAAAATGCACCACGCCAAACTGGTAAAGCCAATGGCTGCCTCCCGAAACCAGCCCGTCCCGCAACGGGCCGTAGATCCGCTGCTCCAACGCCGACGGAAGCGGAATCACCGTGAGCAGCAGCAGGCCCGATGGGCCGCAGACCTTCCACCATTCCCAACCCCCTCGCCACCACACCGCGCCGGCCAGCAGCAGGAGCGCCGCCACGGCCCCCAGCCAGGGTGACCATACCAGCGTCCCGCCCGCCAACAAAACCAGCGCCACCGACAACAGTATCGCAGTGACGGCCGGTACCCCCGCCGCCGCCACCTTCCGCAGACCCTGCTGCCGCATTCTCCACCAGGCGAGCCAGACCGCGCCGGCCAGGGCGACCGGGAAGAACCAATACCCCGTGCGGTTCCACAGGTTCACGCCGAAAGCGCCGAGCAAAGGCAGGCATCCGGCCGCCAGCAGCGCCACTCCGCCCCAGCCCAAGCCTGGAACCACGCGCGCCTCGGAACCCGGGGTCGGCGGCACGGGGGCCGAGGTGGACGCGACCGTGGTGGAGGGATTCAGCGCGGAGGCCATCGGATTCACATTGCAAAACGCCCCCCGACTTCGCAGTCGGGGGGCGTCGTTCTTGGGCGGGGTCAGTGAACCCCACGTCCAAAAGTCTCTCGCTTAACTCTGCTTGCGGCCGCGATAGCGGCGCACGCCATAGCCCACCGCGCCCAGGCCGGTGATGACCATCATCGCCACCTGGCCGGGTTCCGGCACGCAGGCGGTGTCAATGATCACATTGTCCACATAGACGTTGCCTTCCAAGACTATCATCTCGCCGGTAGGGTTGTGGTGGAGGCCCGGAGTGACTAAATCATCGAACCCCATTGACGAAAAGGTGGTGCTGAACCAACCATCCGTCAGTGCTGTCGTGGTCTGCAACCAATCAGGGGTGGTGATCGCACGAAAGCCTGAGCTTTGAGCAGTCACGATAGGCCTGTCACCAGCCGCCAGAGGCTTCCAATCGAGTTGGACCTGAAGCCACTTTTCTCGGTTATGGTCAAGCGGAGTGTTAGGGATGTTTAGCTCCAGCTTTCCGGACAACCCGACCACACCCGCATGGGTGTCGAGCTGTGGCAAGTAGCTGTGAAGATAGGCATTGCCAGTGAATTGCCCGCCCGAAACGGGCCAGTTAACAGTTGGAACCACATGGCCCCCCCAAGCGGCTCTGTCCGAAAGAATGGGGGCACCCGGCGTTGATGGGACGATGGGGATGGCCGTGCCGAATCCCCAAGTGGAGTAAGTGGCATCTGCCGTACCACCAGGGTGGCCGGTGAATTCCGTCCCTTGGCCTGTCGGCCTGGTGTACGGCGGTAAAGTATCCGCAACCGCCTGCCACGAGGCGGCGACGAGCACCGTTCCCACGATCACTAATATTGTACGTTTCATAGTTCTACCCTTTTCAATTTCTGCTAGCTTTTGGTCGTTTACTTTGTTGTCCGTCACTCAGTCGCAGCCGCCAGCACAAGCGGGCGACAATTGACGCGCTCTTTATAGCGCATGATCCCTCGTGATACCAAGCTGCATAACTTTGGAAAATCCGGCGAAAGTTTGGCTGCTGGTTTTCTGGTGGTCGCTGGTGGCTCCCGCGATTCCCGATCCGTTCTGGACCGCGCGCGGCGGCTGGCCGCTCCAAGTCTTGAAGACGCGCCGGAACTGGTTCGGGTCGGTGTAGCCCACGGCAAAGGCCACTTCCGAGATGCGACGGAGCGGGTCGCGTAGCAACTCGGAGGCCTGCCGCAGCCGCCGATCGGTGAGGTAGCGTTTGAAACTCACGCCTATCTGCCGGTGGAACAGATCGGAAAGGTACGCGGCGTTCATGCCCAGTTCGCTTGCCAGCAATTTGAGCGTCAGGGGGCCGGCGTAATCCTGCTGGAGGCGGTCCAGCATCCGTTGCACCAGAACCACGCTGCGGAGCGCGGGTTCCGCGCCCGCCGCCGGCCTCGGCACCGGCAGCGTGGCCGTCGCCACCGGCCACTCTGCGAGGATGGTCATCGTTGCGTCGTGCAGCACCAGCCGGAGCAAGGCGATGCTCTGGTCGAAATCCAGCCGGTTTTCGACGGGCGGGCGGCACCGAGCCAGGCCGCCGGGCGCTGGCTCCGGCAAGCCCTCCCCTGGCCGACCGGGCTTTCCGACCGGGCCACGCACATGCGCGAGGCCCAGCAGCAAGCCCCGAACCGACAGCGGGTACCAGAAATGCCATGTGCCCGCCGGGTGGATGAACCGGTGGCCGCGAAGGCCCGTCCGCAAAGCCGCCTCAAGATGCCGCCGCCACGCGGCTTCCGTCAGTGTGGGCAGGAGCGGGGCAGGAGGCACGCGCCAGGCGGCCGCCAGAGCCGTGACCAGTTCCCGGCCATCAGGGGCTGGCAGCGGCAGGGGCGGTGCCCAGACAAGCTCCAGCTTCAAGGCGGTCAGTTGCTGGAAGAGGCCAACCGAAGCGCTTTCCAGACAAGCGCGGAGGCGGGTCTGGAGCTCAGGCACAAGGGGTGGATTGGACTGCCCCTGGGCGCGCGGGTCGCACTTTGCGCCCGGAGCCGCGCCGGCTGAGGGGCGCAAACCAGCCGCTCGCCCCGACTGGATTCCAAGTTGCAGGGTCATTGTTTCCTACCAGTAAAAGTTGCGGACAACATTGAACCGCTCACAGCCGGAGATAGCAATGGTGAAATGTGCAGCAATTCGTATTTTAGGCCAGATCGGGACACCGGGTGAGGGCACCCGACCTACAAGCGGGCGGTTTTGTGGGGTGTAAGCCGTGTGCCCTCACCCAGCGGGGGTTGACAGGGCCAGCGTGAGAATTGCGGTGAAATGTGACTGTGTCGGGGATGCCCCTTCACCGGATTGATCCCGAATTTTGAAGCCGGAATGGGGATCCCCCATCGTCTCGCGTGCCAGTTCAGGCGTCGCGCCCGAACCTTTTTCACCCACTCGTCTTGGAGTTTCTGACGGGAAGGAGTTTGCGGGAGGAGGTTTTAGGCGCGAAGGTTTCGGTGGAGGTCAAGTCGCCGGGACGGCTCCAACTCTGTGGGCCGGCGGGGATCCGTCCAGAGTCTGACGGGCGTCGAAGTTCATCAACCCCGGAGCAATGCCGCCGAAGGGAGGGTCTGCGGACGTTTCGGCGGCCGGCGAAGACACGCCTGCTGGCGGTCAATTTGAGGCACGCCCGCTCCGCCGTGCCGCCGGGCTTGGCCCAAGATCGTGAATTTTCGTTCGGAATCTGGGCGCTGGGGCCGGGACTTTGGCCTACGGGGTACCGCCCCGGTCCAGCGTGGTGAGTGCGGTCCAAGCGGTGCCGCCAAACCGGGATTTGAACTGTGCCAGGGCCGCTTCGGCGCGGGCAGTTTCCGCGAAGAACGCAAAGGTGGTGGAGCCGCTGCCCGACATGAGCGACGCCGCGGCACCGTGTTCCCGCAGGAATTCCTGATACACGGCGAGGAGCGGATACTTGTCGAGTGCGGGCGCTTCCAGCGAGTTGTAGAACTCCGCGCTGGCACGGGACAGATCCGTGTCCTGTAATCGCGCCACGAGTTGGCGGGCGCGGCCCGGTTGGCCGTTGAGGGCGGACGGAAAGCGGGCCAGTTGCTGGTAGGCCCACGCGGTGGCGATGCCAAAGCCGGGGTGAAGCAGCAGCAGCGTCGTGCGGCGCAGGGCCGGGAAGGGCGGCAGTGGTTCGATCTGTTCGCCGCGGCCGGTGGCCAGCGCGGGGCCGGTTTGCAGGAAGAAAGGCACGTCGGAGCCGAGCGCGGCGGCGAGTTCGTGGAGGCGCAGAACAGTGAGTGGTTGGCCGAAAAGATCGTTGAGAGCCAGCAGGGTGATGGCGGCGTTGCCGCTGCCGCCGCCCAGGCCGGCGGCCAGCGGAATGCGCTTTTCAAGGTGGATGCGCACGCCTTTCTGGCGCTTCGCGGCCGCGAAGAAAGCCGACGCGGCGCGGTGGACCAGGTTTCCTGAATCCACCGGGAGGCGCGGATCGCTACACGTTAGTTCAACGACGGAGCCTTGCCGGGTGAAGGTCAGCTCGTCACACAGCGGCACCGGTTGCAGGACGGTTTCGAGTTCGTGAAAGCCATCCGGCCGGCGGCCGAGGATGTTGAGCAGGAGGTTGACTTTGCAGCCGGACAGGCGGGTGAGGGTCATGCGCAAAAAAACGCGCCGGCAGGACGGCGCGTTTGGGGATGACGGGCGAGCGGGAGGAAACGTGCGCTCACCAGTTGTAATCGAAAATTCGGAACCGGTTGCCCGGCACCCAAGGCAGGATCGTGCCGCCGGCGAAGCCAAGCCGGTCGTCGGTCTGGAGCGCCTGCGCGGCCCGCATGCCGGGCTTGTAGGAGTCAGGCCACTGCACCGCGTCCGGAACCGCGTTCGTACCCCACGCTGAGTAGGAGGGGATGGGAATGGGAAAAGTGATGATGTCAATGAGGCCCATGCCGGTGCGGGCGATGGTTTGACTAAAGCCTTTGACCACGCCGTCGGTCTGGCCCTGTTCGGCGGAATCAAACAATGAGGTCTGCTCCACGGAACGTTGCATGGAACTCCAGCGGACGATCTCGCCGGTGTTGCGAATGCCGCGCCCCAGCTTTTGCTCCGGCCCGGCACAGCCGGTGAAGAGGGCACCGCCGAGAACCACTGAGGTCAGTATGGTGAAATTCTTAAGCATAAAATTCAAATGGCTGGGGTTAGGTTAATCCGGGACCAGTAATTGTAAAGCGTGATTTTCGTGCCGACGCGATTTGTTCGTCGCGGGTTGACTCGCGGGAAATGTTGCCCGGGGCGCGGGGCGGCAGGTTTTGGCTGGCTCGCGATTCCGGTTGCCGAGCACGGTGAAGACGTTTTTTTGGTTTCCGTTTAATACCGTTCTTCGGCTCAAAGGTATCCAGCCGGACGGGTTTGCCCCCGCAGTTCCGCCTTCGTCGGCTCGGAGAGGTCGGGACTTTCCAGCGGGTTGGCGGGGCGGGCGTGATGGCGGCGGCTTTTCATGGCTGTTCCAACGTGATGCCGAGGCCCGCCTGCAGGGCCAGGAATTCTGTAGTGAAGGACTGGAACTCGCGTTATCCAAGCGCCGCCAAGGCTTGCCCATAAGTGGCGGCGGCTTCCGATCCGGCGGTGACGGTGGTGTTCAAGTCGCGCAGAAGTCCGTCCTTCAGCCCGTAAATCCAGCCACGCACGGCGAGTTCCTGGCCACGCTCCCAGGCGTCGCGGGCAATCGTGGTCTGGCAGACGTTGGCGACTTGCTCGATGACGTTCAGCTCGCAGAGGCGATCCGAGGCGCTGGCTTCCGGGCCGGCGGTCGCCAGCCGCTGCTGGTGCTTCTGGCGGACGTCTTCGACGTGGCGCAGCCAATTGTCGCTCAAGGCCGAGCCGGTCGCGGCGCAGCACGGCCTGCACGCCGCTACAGCCGTAGTGCCCGCAGACGACGATGTGGCGCACCTTCAGAATATCCACGGCGAACTGCATGGCGGACAGGCAGTTCAAGTCGGTATGAACGACGAGATTGGCGATGTTCCGGTGAACGAACAGCTCGCCGGGCAACAGACCGACAATCTGATTAGCCGGCACCCGGCTGTCCGAGCAGCCGATCCACAGGAACTCCGGCGACTGCTGCCGCGAAAGCTTCTGAAAAAACTCCGGGTCCTGCTGCCGGATGCCTTCGGCCCAGGTTTGGTTGTTGACGAAAAGGTGGCTGAGGGTTCGCATGAGAAATGGCGGGAAAGCTAAGGACGTTCCAAGATGATGCCCAGCCCGGACTGCAAGGCGCGGAATTCCGGAGTAAAGGATTTGAAATCCTGACGGGCGAGCGCGGCCTGCTTCTGCCGGAGACGATCAATCCGCTCCTGCGGTGCCGGATGGGTGCTCAGGAGCGAAATCGGCGGAGCGCCACCAGCATCCGTCGCTGTTTTCAGTCCGGCAAAGAAGCTCACCATGCCTTCAGGATTGATCTGAGCTTTCTCCAGTAACTCCCAGCCCAAGTCATCAGCGGCACGCTCGTGATTCCGGCTAAACTTCAGGCCCAGCAGTTGGCCGCTGTCACGAACGAGCGTGTCCAGCAAGCGACTCTCGCCGCCTTGGACTTGTTGAATGGCTAGGTCCAGCCCAATGTTCTGCACCAATTGCAGCACGCCATGCCGTTTCTGGACATGGGCCATCTCATGCGCCAGCACCCCTTGCACTTCCTCCGCGGTGCGCGCACGTTCCAAAAAGCCACGATGGAACACGATGTAACCGCCGGGCAGCGCAAGGGCGTTGACTTCCTTGGACTCGGTGACAAAGAGCGTGAACCGGTCGGAGGAGTTAGTCAGCCCCGCCAAGAGCGGCGCGGCGAGCTGGTTCAATGGATCGAGTATTTTCCGGTCGGTAACGAACCGGAACTGGCCGCGCAGTTGCGCCAGCGCGGCGTCGCCAAGTGGCTTCTCCCACCCCAGCGGCAGGCTGATGGCCGGGGCCTTCCCAGCCACCCAGTCCTTCAAACGACCGGCACCGCGGAAGAGTCCCCACGCCACCACCAAGGTAAGCAGCAGGGCCAGGAGTGCCGTCGCAAGGCAGCCCCAGCGCAGGCCGCGCTTGTGTCGGCGGATGAACGAACGAACCGCCTCGTCAACTTCTGGTGGCAGATGGGAATGATGGCTCATTCGGGTGGTATGGTTAGACCGGACTTAGGCTCCTTTGCCTTCGACTTATGGGTGGTCCGGCTTCTTACTGGGCATGACTCCCATCTATGCGGATGTCGGTTCACTTAGAGCATGTTTGAAAAGTCGCCTAGCGGTAGGGCGAGGCTCCTGCCGAGCCTCAACGACAGCGGCAGTGCGACCTTGCCGAACGACTCGGCAGGAGCCGCGCCCTACCGCTGGGCGACTTTTCAAACACGCTCTTAGGGCTAGCCAGGATATTTCACACCCCGATTGAAAGGGCGACACCCCGCCGCGTAATGGCACGCGGCCTACAACTTCCGGCTGAAAACACGGCTGCCTGTAGGCCCGGTGCCTTCACCGGGCGGGTTTGCAAACAGGCTATTAGTCGTCATCTTTCAAGATGTGTCGTAATGGCGGCGGACTAGTGGCCTCGATCCTCACCGCGTCGTAGGGGCGGGAGTAACATGGGGCGTAGTGCTGGGTTGCGGGCTGCTCAGGTAGCGGAACAGGTCCGCGTCTGCCGGCAGCACCAAGGTACTGCGCTTGCCAAGGAATAACTCGTAGGCTTGTAGGCTGCGCACAAAGGCATAGAACTCAGCGTCCTTCCCGTAAGCCTCCGCATAGACACGCGTGGCCATGCCGTCGCCTTCGCCACGGAGTTTCTCGGCGTCCTGCTTGGCCTGAGCGAGAAGAATAGTGCGTTGTTTGTCGGTTTCGGCCTTGAGCTTGGCGGATTCCTCTTCGCCTTCGCTGCGGTAGCGTTTGGCCTCCCGCTCGCGCTCGGCCTGCATACGCTGAAAGACACTCAACTGCACCTCTTGCGGCAGGTCGGCGCGTTTGATGCGCACGTCCACCACCTCGATGCCGAACTCCTTGGCCTTCTCGCGGGTGGTCGTGGCTACATTTTCCATGATCGTCTCGCGTTTCAAGCCGATGACAAGGACGAAGGTGTGGCTGGCGACTTCGCGGCGTAGTTCGGACAAGACTAAGTCGTCGAGCCGGGCGCGGGCACCGGACTCATCGCGCACAGTCTTGTAGAACAATAGCGGGTCGCTGATACGCCAGCGCGTCACCGGGTCGGCCACCAGGCGCTTCTTGTCTTGCGTGAGGTATTCGGCCTTGGGGGCATCACTGGTGAGGATGCGGCGGTCGAAGCGGTTGACGGTTTGCAGGAAGGGCATCTTCCAGGCCAAGCCGGGTTGTCGAATGGTGCGCTTGTATTCGCCGAACTGGGTGATGATGACCTGATCGGTCTCATTGACTGTGAATAGTACTTGGCGGGTAACAATGACAGCCAGGAGTACCAGCACTAAGCCGCCGACACTGAAGAGTTTGGTTCGCATAAGAGTAATTTAGGGGGTTGAGGTTACTTGACAGGAGTGGGGGCGGTGACACCGCGCGGGTTGAGCAAGCTGGCAGCGCCGGGGGTTAAAGGCAGTAGCGGCAGGAGGCGCTGGTTCACGTCGCCGCCGATGATGACCTTGTCTATGTCCGGCAGGATCTTCTCAATCGTTTCGAGATGCAGCCGGTCGCGGGTGACTTCCCGGGCTTTCTCGTATTCGGCCAGGACGCTAAGGAAACGGGCGGCTTCGCCCTGAGCCAGGAGGACGCGCTGTTCCTTGTAGCCTTCGGCTTCGCGGAGAAGCTTCTGAGCCTCGCCGCGGGCCTTAGGCAGGATGTCGGCCTGGTAGCCCTTGGCCACGTTGATGACTTTTTCCCGGTCCTCGCGGGCGCGTACCACGTCGTGGAAAGCATCCCGCACCTGATCGGGCGGGTCTGCCGTCTGGAGTTTGACCTCGGTGATGACCATGCCGGACTCATAGGCATCCATCAGCCGCTGGATGAATAGGCGGGCGTCGCTCTGCACCTTGGCGCGCTCTTCAATCATAACCTCGTCAATGGTCATGCTGCCCACGGTGCTGCGCAGCGCCACCTCTGTCGCCGCGAGGAGCGCAACTTCCGGCCCGCGCAGGCGGAAGAGATACTTGGAGGGGTCGGCCACGCGATACTGCACCACGATTTGCGCCTCGACGATGTTTTCATCGCCGGTGAGCATAAGAGCTTCCTCGGGAACTCGTTGGCTGCCACGGAAGCCTACTTCGATGCGGCGGATTTGTTCGACGCTGACGATGTCCACGCGCTGGAACGGCCACGGGTAGCGATAGTTCAAACCCGGTTCAGTGCGGGCGGTCTCCTTGCCAAAGGTGCGCACCACGCCTTTGTGGCCGGGATTGACGGTGTACACGCCCGAGGCTAGCCATAAGAGTAGAATGGCACCGGCGGCGAGAGGTAGGATTCTAGGCAGATAATGCTGAATCCACTGGCCGGCTTTCTCGATGGCTTGGAATAGTTGTTGGTCTAACTGCGGTTCGTTGTGTTGGTAACTCATGGTGTTAATTTTTATTGGTTGACGCGACTAGAACGGCGGCCGAATCAATCGGCCCCAGCGCAACAGTCGCAATAGTTGCACAAAAGTCAGGGTGAACGCGGCGATGTAAGTCCACGCGGCGGCATTAAGCACCTCGCCCACGCCAGTCAACTCCTGGGCGCTCACCAACCCACACTCACGGAGCAACCGGCCCGCGCGCCGGCTGGCGTCGAACTCTAAAGGCAGGGTGAGGAGTTGGAACGTGAGCAATACCAGGAACAAGCCCGCCCCGATCACTATCAGCGGCGGCACGCGCAACAACAGACCGGCCACCAACAGCGGCAGGGCCAGCCGGGTTCCGAACCGCGTAAGCGGGAGCAAGCCCAGGCGCACTTGCAGCGGCCAGTAAAGCTCCTGGTGCTGGAGGGCATGGCCCGCCTCGTGCGCCGCAATGCCCACCGCGGCCAGCGAGTCCGTGTCATACACTTCGGCAGATAGGTGCAGGGCGCGCGTCTGCGGGTCGTAGTGGTCGGTGAGATGACCGCCGGTGCGCTCGACCGGCACGGCGGCGAGGCCGGCGGCATCCAGAATTTCACGAGCCGCGTTCGCGCCCGTCAGCGGCCGTGCGGCACAGGCCTGACCCGACCAGCGGCGATAGGCCGAGCGCAAGCGCCACTGAGACCACAAGGCCAGTAGCACACCCGCCGTCAAGAACCAATAGAGGTAAGCGCGCATAAGTCTCACCAGGCTGAGTCGCGCGGTGCCTTCCGGCCCGTGGCGGCCACGGCGGCTGTCGTAGTCTGGAAGAGTAGCTTCATTGGTTAGCAACACTTGCCGGCGGCCTGGCTTTCACCGCACAGTTCCGGCCCTCCCGCAGATTCCTCGGCCTGTGGGGCGATAGTTGGCAGTAGTAGCTCATGGTCGTGGTTCCTCTTAGTCGTCTTTCAGGAGGTGTCGTAACTGTTCACCAATCGGGGCGCTCGCGGAAGTCGTTGGCCATAACAGTAACCCGGCGACGGTGACCAAACCGGCCACCAACACTACCATTGCTGGCTTAGAGCGGCTGAAGGCCGCTTTGATCCACGCCCAATTCAGCGCGAGGTGGATAACAGCCAGGGCCGCGCAAGCGAGGGCGATCACAAAATGGACTTCGCCCCAATCGTCCTGGCCCATTCCGAACAGCCGGGCCGCGCCGTCTTCCTCGTCCATCCTAAGTGCTCTGGGCCGAAAGTTCGGTGACGTATTCTTGAACTCACGCAGCCAGCGTACACATGACATGATCGTCGAGTTTTGAAACCAACGCCTTTAACTCGACGCGCGTGAACTTCCATTCGAAGGGCTTCGCGATCTG
>CAINDV010000272.1 GCA_903847485.1 uncultured Verrucomicrobiota bacterium | reverse complement strand
GGGTGACCAGGGCATGATGAGCGGGCCAAGCGCCCTGGGCGCGTGGCAGGGCCGATGAACCTGTTTCCGTTCATTGCTGCGCTCCGGTGATTTGTGGGTGAGTTCATTGGAAGAATTGCTGGCCAGGAGACCGGTTTCGATCCTGCACATCCCCGGTTGTTTGGCCGATTGTCCCACGACGGCGGTTGCTGGCGTCGTCCATGTTGCACGCCATTGCACGCCAAGCCGTGCGCTGTTCTCGCCTTCCGGCCGCCTTCGGCGATTTGGTCAAAATCACCACCGATAAAATAATTTCAAAAAAATGTTGACTCGGGCGGAACTTGCTGCGATACTCCCCGCACACACGGACACACTAAGACTAAAAATGAGAACAAAAATACTAGTTATGATGGCTGCGGCGACGGTAGCGGGCGTGCTCGCTTCGTCGGCCCAGGTTTATTCGGCGAATGTGGTAGGTTACGTCACCAAAGCGTACCCGGTGGCGTATAACTTCTACATGGGGGCCACCCCGTTGGACACAGGAAATAACTCCTTGACCAACTTATTCCCAACTGCTCCGTCCGGGACCACGATTTATACGTGGAATGGCGGCATTCAGGATTTGGATGCGGTGGCGGTCTACAGCAAAGCCGGAAGCGGTTGGGTTGACGGCAATAGCGCAAACGCCAACAGCGTAAAGCTTAATCCTGGGGTGGGGTACTTTGTCTCCCCAGGTGCCGCTTGGACCAACACGTTCGTTGGCGATGTTATGCAGGGGTCTCTGACAAACGCGACGCCGGTTTTGGGCAATTATGCCTTTACGGCTCTTGGCTCAATGGTTCCTGTGGGTGGCTCGATCACGAATGTTATGGCAGGTTACGCTGCCGTTTCAGGTGATACCTTCTATCCGTGGAATGCAATGCTACAGGATCTTGATACAGGGTCCTACAGCTACACCGGCACGAAGTGGGTGGATGACTACACGGCCAATGCGGTTGGTGACGGTTTCTTCTATTCCAGTGCTGCGACGTCCTCCAAGACGTGGATTCGTGATTTCACGGTTCAGTGACCGCTGGATGAAAAGTAAAAAACAAACAAACTAAAAGGTTTAACTAAACAAAAACGGATATAAACGACACATGAAAAAGATACTGATTGTTTCGACTCTAGTGGCTGCTACTGCGATGTCGGCCTTTGCGCAAGGCAAGGTCGCCATGCAGAACAGTTCCTCGTCGCCTGTAAAGCTTACGTCAGACACCAGCCTAGTTCTGGCGGCTGATGTAACTCAGGCTGGGACGGCTGTTGGACAGAGTGCCCCCCTCCTCAGCGGAAAGACCTTGGTTATGGGTCTCTACGCCGGCACGTCAAGCTCGTCGCTGGCTCTGTTTGCGCCTCGCTCCGGTGACCCTCGTGGTTACCTCATGAATGTCACCGCATTTGATCCCGGTGTGATTGCGTCCACCACCTATCAACTGGCTGGGATCGCTGCCGGTCCGACGTGGCTTCAAGTAAAGGTCTGGGACTCTGCGTTCCCCACTTTTGAAGCTACGCCTCCAACTGCTTACGTTGGCTCGTCGCCCGTGTTTCAGTTCACCACGGGTGGGAGTGTCACCTATCCGAACATCGCCCCGATGCTTACCGCTCCGATTGTTGTCGGGCTGGTTCCTGAGCCTACGGCTGCGGCCATCGCTGGCCTCGGTCTGGCTTCGATGCTGATCTTCCGTCGCAGGAAGTAAGATCACTCTCTCTCGAAAAGCCGCCTCGCAAGAGGCGGCTTTTTTGCTGTCCAGAGAGTTTCTTGCAAAACCCAAGTCCCAGTAAGGTGAGACACCCTCCGAACCGGTATATGTCGCGAAATTCGGTGGCTCCGCAGAAGCGTCGCTCTGCCATGGCCGGGGTTTCGAAATCTCACCCATAACTCATCTGAAAGATGTGTAAGCCATACTGGGCGCGGTCACAATCTGCGCTTTCCGCTCGCCGATCGGTCGGGACGGGAACGGCGATTCCCCCTCGCTGTGAGAAGCCAAGAGGGCACGTCCGTTTGCGCTGTTCAGGGCCAGCTCCGTAGGAGCGCCATGTTTTATAGCCGCGTCCAGCCAAAGAAGCCCCAGCCCCGTATGGGCGGAATGCGTCCGGCCGCCCGGTCCCCGGTTGGGCCGCTCCACACTGACATTCCGCCCCTACGGAGCTGGTGGCTTCTTTGGCTGGACGCGGCGATAAACATGGCGCTCCTACGGAGCTGGCACCGAACCGCGCTAGCCTTAGAGCGTGGATGAAAACGCCTGGCGTGGTAGGGCGAGGCTCCTGCCGAGCTGTCCGGTAGGCTTATTACCGCTGTCGTTGAGGCTCGGCAGAAGCCTCGCCCGACCACGCCAGGCGTTTTCATCCACGCTCTTAGTCAAACGGCCATGCACCAATTAACTCCTCGCAGGTGAAGAATCGCCCCTGCCCCGACCGGTGCGCGGACGAAAAGCGCAGATTGTGACCGTGCGCAGTATACGGCCTTGGCGATGCGTTAGGAGCGCGGATGCACTCAGAGACTCGCGAGGCCGAGCGGCGATTCTCACCGGAGTTGTCGCGCCAGGCCAGGGCGCAACTTTTTGTCCCGATTGCACAGGCCCGAACCTGCTCTGAGTCAAACCGCAGTTCGCCCCTTCGCGCGACCTCGAACTGCGGCGGCCGGCGCAACTTGCGACGGAGGGTGGTGTTGAATTGTTGCGATTCTTGGTTTGCTTGTGTGAATTTGCGATTACTTTAAGCCTATGCGAAACGGGCCTTTACTGTTAACCGGTTTGCTGGTGCTCGGCACCGCTGCTGCCCGCGTGACCAACGCCGACGTTGCCAGCAATCCCTACCGCCAAGTCATCGTGGACCGCAACGTCTTTGGCCTCAAATCCCCGCCGCCAGCGCCCGATCCGGGATTGCTCAAGCCGCCACCGCCCAAGATTATTCTGTTGGGCATTGTGAATGTTTTCGGCACAAAGAAGGCTGTACTCAAGAGCGCGGAAGCTCCCAAGCCGGCGGCCCCCGGCCAGCCACCGGTGGCGGATGTCCCCTATGTAATCAATGAGGGAGATATGCAGCAGGGCATTACGGTGCTGACAATTGACGAGAAGGGTGGCAGCGTGGGGATTGACAACAATGGCCAGCCCGAGACTCTGACATTTGAAAAGAACGGTGCCAAGCTAACCCCCGGTCCAGCAGTGCCCGCACCGGGTGCGGTGCCAGCCGGTATGCCGGGTGGTATTCCACGACCGGGGATGCCAGGAGGGTTGCCCCTGCGTCCCGGCATGCCCGGCATGCCGACCCCGACGATGCCAGGTGCCATTGGCGGGCAGGGAGTCGGGGCTTCCGGCCTGCCTGGAACCAGCGGACTCACGCCTGGCGTTGGCCTGGCGACGACCGACAGTGGCCTTCCCGCCCGGCCGGTGCGCACAGAGAGCGTGCAGAATACAGTCGAGCAGAATGTTCTTCTGTATGAGGCCGCACGGATGAGAAATGAAGAGTTGACGAAGGCTGGCCTCCTGCCGCGGATGCCTGTACATCCATTGATAAGGCGCATGGAAGAAGGCGGCCAAAACATGCCACAGCCCACCCAGTAACCGGCGTCCGTTCCAGGACAGCAAGAAGGTAAGGGATAAAGTAATTACTAAACCACCACTTGAATAGACTTGTTGTGTAATAGCTATGCGAGCGGGAGCGGGGGCATTCTGAAGTTTGCTCAGGTGGTTTGGAAGGCCAGTCGCAGGTTCCACAGACCGGCGGCCAGCAGATTGAAGCGATCATCACAACGAGCCTTGTGGTTGCGGTAGATGTTCGCGGCCGCCCCAAAACGCTTCAGCCCCC
>CAINDV010000271.1 GCA_903847485.1 uncultured Verrucomicrobiota bacterium | reverse complement strand
AGCGTAGCGCCAGGAGGTAAGCACGACAGGCGGCGTCCGTGACGAAGCGGCGCGCGAACGCCAGGATCGTTGTGGGGTAGTCCTCAATCATACCCTACACTACAGGTAGGGGCAGGTTGAGTCAATTGGCGAGCCCAGTTTCCCGATTGGTTTCGACACTGACGTCAACGGTGCAGCGCTGGGCGAATTGCGATGGGGTGCGGCGAAAGGCTTGGATGATTTTGTGTATATCACCGTCGGCACCGGCCTCGGCGGCGGCGGCATGGCGCGTGGCAAATTGCTGCACGGCCTTGTGCATCCCGAGATGGGGCACATCCCGATGCCCCGCCTGCCGGGCGACAACTTCAAGGGTGTTTGTCCATTTCACGGTCGTTGCTGGGAAGGACTTTGCTCTGGCCAGGCCATTGCCAGGCGCGCAGGTAAACCCGCCGAGCAATTGCCGCCCGATCATCCGGCGTGGGACACGACTATTCAATACATGGCGCACGCCTTGGTGACGCTCACCTGCGTGCTCTCACCGAAACGGATCATCATCGGTGGCAGCGTGCGCAAGGCGGGGCAACTCGGCGAGGAACAACTCTTCCAGCGCGTCCGCGTCGAATTCCTCAAAGTGCTGGCGGGCTACATTGATTCGCCCGCGCTAACGAAGAACGGTATTTCGCAATTCATCGTCCTGCCCAAGCTCGGCGACAACGCCGGGTCTGCGGCGCAATCGGGTTGGCACACGAAGCGTTGGAGCAGTCCCCAAACAACTCGCGTTCGTAGAATCAACATCAGAAAGCAACCCCAGATGACCGCAAACTACCCATCGGGCTGGCGGCCATCGCCCTGCTGGCGAACACCCATGCTGTCACGCCCGCGCCGTCACGCTGCACTCGCTTCTCGCCGAGATGACGGACTTCGATTCGGTCGCTCACTGGCCACAGCCGGAATTCACCTGCAAACAGGCCAGCGGTTGCGCCCGTGCCACCGTTGCGCCCAACCAGCCGGGATGGCTGGCCAACAACGACCACACGTAGTTCATTGGCACGGAGACAAACGGGACGCGCATTGAGAAGGTGATGCTCGATGCCGGCGGGCCGGACTGCCTCATGCACTTCTGGCTGACCCGCAGCAAGAAAGGCACGCTGCGCTTCTATTTCGACAGCGCGGCGGAGCCTGCCCTGGCCTTTCCCGCCCACGCCTTGCTCAGCGGCGATATCAAGATCGGGTCGCCGCTGTTACAGCCACATCTGGGTTACGCCATGCTCCGTTTCCGCGTCAACAGCCAAGATGTGCCGGCGAAGCTCGACGGTTACACGCCAAGCGTGCAGCCGGCACCAGCCTTTGTACTGGGCATGTTCGATCCGCGCGACGGCAAGTTCACGTTGCGCGTTGAAGTCGGTGGGGCGAATCCTTCGTCCAAGGGCGCGAGGTATTTCTTCGGATTGGACTGTGTGACTGCGAAGAGCCATGAACGCGACATCTACCATCCGCCGTGTTGCCCGTCTTTTTGATCCTCGTAAGCCTGCTCTCATCGCGCCTGGAGGCGCGGGCGACCTGGTACAGCAAGAACATCGAGAACGGTGCGGACATCATCAGGATGGACCTGCGCTGGCCGTGGTGGTCTCCGGCCAGCTACTTCGTGAACTGGAACTCGGGCTTCTGCGGCTTGCCGTTTGCCTGTCATATCTCGCTTCCCTGCTGGCGCAAACCAATTGCATCGTGGACTGGTTTGCCATTCGCTGCGCGGCGGGCTGGAATAGCGAATTTCTTCACGCGACTAATACGCTGGTTGGCAGTGAGTTAACTATGTCTTGCGTATTTGGAGCATTTAGTGTTCAATCTTCCAGATGAGTGGAATCGAGATTCAACGGAAAGAACTGACTGAGTCCATCCGGCTGGCGCTGCGGCAGAACCCAGTGACGGCCTTGATCGGTCCCCGGCAGTGCGGCAAGACGACTTTGGCCCGCCAATTGGCGGCCTTGGAGCCGCATGAGTATTTCGATCTGGAAGCGCCGTCTGACCTCGAACGGTTGGCCAACCCGATGACCACCTTGGAGCCGCTGAAAGGCTTGGTGGTGGTGGATGAGGTGCAACGGAAGCCCGACCTGTTTCCCTTGCTTCGCGTGTTGAGTGATCGGCGGCCGTTGCCAGCCCGCTTCCTGCTGCTGGGCAGCGCCTCGCCCGCTTTGATTCGCAACAGTTCGGAATCCTTGGCTGGCCGTGTGGCGTTCGTGAACATGACGGGCTTTAGCCTGGCTGAAGTGGGCGCGGAGTCCGTGCGCCCGCTTTGGTGGCGGGGTGGTTTTCCCCGGTCGTTCCTGGCGGAGAATGACGCGGCCAGCCGCGCTTGGCGGGAGAATTTCATCCAGACTTTCCTGGAGCGAGACATCCGCATGTTCGGCGTACAAGTGCCGCCGATGACCTTACGGCGGTTATGGAACATGCTGGCGCATTATCACGGGCAAATCTGGAACGCCTCCGACATCTCTCGCTCGCTCGGCGAGGCGCACACGACGGTCAAGCGGCATCTGGATATTCTGACCGGCGCGCTGATGGTGCGGCAGTTGCCGCCGTGGTTTGAAAACCTCGGCAAGCGGCAGGTGAAGTCGCCGAAGGTCTATCTGCAGGACAGCGGAATCTTGCACGAGTTACTGGGGGTGGACTCGTTTGCGCGCCTGGAGGGACATCCGAAGCTCGGCGCGTCCTGGGAGGGATTCGTCGTCGAAGAGGTCTTGTGCGTGACGGGCGACCGGCAGGCGTATTTCTGGGCCACGCACTCCGGCCACGAACTGGACCTGCTGGTCGTCGTGAACGGGAGGCGGGTCGGAATCGAAGTCAAATACTCTGACGCGGTAAGCCTGACCAAATCCATGCACGTTGCGCTGGCCGACTTGAAGTTGGATCAGTTGCTGGTGGTGCATCCGGGCAAGCAGTGCTATCCGCTGACGGAGAAGGCGGAGGCGGTGTCCATCGGTGCGCTACGCGAAAGGCTGGCGACCTTGTGAGCGAACGGAATCGGGAGCCGTTTCCGGCGATGGCAAGCCCCTTCTCACCCGAAATGAAAGCCAATAGACTTGTTGTGTAATAGCTATGCGAGCGGGAACGGGGGCATTCTGAAGTTTGGTCAGGTGGTTTGGAAGGCCAGTCGCAGGTTCCACAGACCGGCGGCCAGCAGATTGAAGCGATCATCACAACGAGCCTTGTGGTGGCGGTATATGTTCGCGGCGGCACCAAAACGCTTCAGCCCCCCGATAGCATGTTCCACCCCCACCCGCACCGAGGATACCAGCCGGTTCCACCCACGATCTTCCTCGCTCAAGGGCTGGTTTTTGCTGCCTTTGCGCGGGAGGCATAGTT
>CAINDV010000270.1 GCA_903847485.1 uncultured Verrucomicrobiota bacterium | reverse complement strand
CGTCTGGGCTGTGCGCAACGACTTCTACCGTGACCACCCGGACATCGTCGCCAACCTCATGCGCGGCATCTTCGACGGCATGGACATGGTCCGGCGCGACGTGAAAAACGCGGCGCAGTTGCTCTCCAAGGCTTACGGCATTCCGGTGGAAGACTGCCAGGCGATGATCGGCAAGGACGGCGGTGTGGCCGAAGGCGACGCGCACCTGACGAACTACCGCGAGAACGTGAACTTCTTCCTCGACCCCATGAACCCGTCGAACTTCGAGACCGTGTGGAACCGCGCCTCTACGATCTACAAGTCGCTGGGAGCCATTGACGCCCCGGTGCCTTCGGCCAAGGTGAAGGCCGCCACCATCCTGGCGAAGATGTCGGATGAGTACAAGGAAGTCCGCGACCTCTCGCAGCCGAGCTTCAAACCCGGCGCGCTGTTCAAGACTGCCGAAGCCGACAGCGGCGAAATCCTGACCAAGTCGGTGATCGTCGCCTTCGAGCCGAACAAGACCGCGCTGAATCCCGGCTACGACGCCAGCATCCCGGCCACGATGACCGCCATCGGCACGCTGGCCGGCACCTTCGGCAACGCCTACATCGTGATCGAGGGTAACACGGACGCCAGCCGCAAGGGCGTGGTGCCTTCGGACCTGGTGCGCCAGCTTTCCTACGACCGCGCCGATTCCGTGCGTAAGGCGATCCTGGAGAAATACAAGTTTGACCCGAACAAGTTCAAGGTGATCGGCAACGGCTGGGACAACCCGGTGGCCGGCTGCACCGACGCCAGCAATCCCGAGCACAACAAGAAGAACCGCCGCGTCGAGGTTAAGGTGTTCCCCCTGGAGAAGGAATAGATTCCGAGTCGCCGTTCGGCCGCAGGTTCAGCCATATTGCAGGTATGATCGCAAAGGCTCGAATCGTTCTTGGATGGCTCTTTGTGGCTGCCACACTTGTCCTGATGTGGAAGCAACCAGAGACTCTGCTGTTTGTCATTTCATGGGTTGTAGCTTTGTTGTTGGAAGGGCGCATCTTCGGGATGCGACCCGTCGCAAGTCTGAGCGAGGAACATCACTCCGAGGGCATTGTCATCTTTAGTCTTGCCAGCATTCCGTTCCTGATCGGGGCCTTAACTGGACATACGTGAATTTGCTGGAGCATCCTCGGGGCCGTTTCCATATACGGCATCAGGCGAGACATCACTTCGCTGGCACCCAAGAAAGAAACCAGTCATGCGGCCTAGACGAAGTGCCCCAGAGCACAGCCGCCCCAGTCCACCGCTTGATGGCCTCGATCCAGGCCCATTCACCGCCGGACACCGTGGGCTGCAACCCACGGCGATTCATGTTGCTCCCTTCTCGGGGAACGGGTCGCTGACTGCTGCCAGCGTTGAAGCAGCGGACGCCTAGCTCCGTAGGAGCGCCATGTTTATAGCCACGCCCATCCCAGAAAATCTCAAGCCCCAGCGGGGCGAGATGTCTTCGGTCTATCGCGCTCCTACGGAGCTTGCTGACCTGCGGCGGCGTGTGGCTATCAACATCACGCCCCTGACGGGGCTGCGTCCGGGGCCAATAGTGCCCGCGAAGCGGGCCAACGTGAATAGCCGTGGGTGCCAACCCACGGAACCATCGGTCCAGAACCGTGTCAGCCCTGAAGGGGCGGAACTGCTTCCACATTCACATGCTTCCCAGTTCGGCCCCTTCAGGGCCGGG
>CAINDV010000269.1 GCA_903847485.1 uncultured Verrucomicrobiota bacterium | reverse complement strand
GCCGCCGCCACCATTGGTTTTCACCCCGGGCGCCGCGACTTTCCGAGCCACCGCGACCGGTGCTGACCTGGCCGCGGAGCAGGTGCGCCGGCACGAATTCCTTTTTGCGCCTGCATCTTCCTAAGGTATGACCGGACGTGCGTCGTTCAGTGCCAGCTCCGTAAGAGCGCCATGTTTATAGCCACGTCCAGCCCAGAAATCTCCACAGCCCCGGAGGGGCGGAATGTATGCACCCCGCCAAGACATTCCGCCCCTCCGGGGCTGGGGGATTTCTGGGCTGGACGAGGCTATAAACATGGCGCTCTTACGGAGCTGGCACTGAACGGCGCGCAGCCGGGCATACCGTAATTCAACGGCAGTGCATCGGCGGACAGCCTCATTCAGCAAGGAGTTAATTACTCTGTCCTCTTTGAACTTGCTCAAGCGGCTGCGCCGCACAATGCTGCCTCATGGCTTCTTTCAATAAACTCCTCGGACAGGCGTTCGAGGCCTATGACACGGGCCGAAACGACGAGGCAGAGGCGATCTGCCGGAAGTTGGTATCATTGGCACCAAAGGACGGACAAGCCGTCTTCCTATTGGGCATGATCTTGCGCAAGGGGCCTCGCAAGGAAGAAGCCGCCGAATGGCTGAAGCGGGCGGCCACACTCCAGCCGCGATCGCCCGAGGTTTTCAACGGCCTCGGGTCGGCGTATAACGACCTGCATGATCACCCGCACGCGGCGGAGTGTTTTGCCCGCGCCATCCAGATCAACCCACGCTACGCCGATGCCCACTATAACATGGGCAACACCTGCCAACGGATGCGGGAATACGAGAAAGCCCTGACGTTCTATCACCAGGCTCTGCAATTCAACCCTATGGATCACGAAGCCTGGACCAATCTCGGCAAAATCCACAAGGAGCTGAACCAGGTCGAGCAGGCGATGGCCGTTTACGACCGCGCATTGCAGATTCAGCCCGGTTTCGCTTTGGCGCACTGGAACCGGGCGATCATTCTGCTGCTATCAGGCCGTTTGCAGGAGGGGTTTCGGGAATATGAATGGCGATGGTGTCTGAGTGACCCCATTTTCGTGCCCCGCCAATACCCGCAACTCTTATGGGGCGGCGAACCCATCCGGGAGCAGACCCTCTTCATTCACGCGGAACAGGGCTTTGGGGATGCCATCCAGTTCGTAAGATATGTTCGGCGCGCACGCCAATGGGCCGCGCGGGTCATTTTGGAGTGTCCTCCCCCTGAAAAGCCTGTTCGAGGAAGCCGGCTGTGCCGACACCGTCATCGCTTTGGGCGAGATCCCGCCGCCCTTTGACTGCTACATCCCCTTGATGAGTTTGCCACGCCTTTTCCAAACCACGCTGGAAACCATTCCAGGCGCAGTTCCTTACCTGGTTGCTCCCACCTGCCAGAACTTACCCCAGGCTCCCGCAGGCCATCTGAAAGTGGGGTTAACCTGGGCGGGAAATGCCACGCATGACGACGATTCGGCGCGTTCGATCCGCTTGGAAGAACTTACCTCGGTACTCGAGACTCCTGGGGTGACCTTTTTCAGCCTACAGGTGCCGATGCCGCCGAGGGACGAGCCTTTGGTCTGTTCGCTGCCCAACCTGGTGAACCTTGCCGATCACCTCAAGGATTTCCGGCATACGGCGGCGGTGATCGGCCAAATGGACCTGGTACTTACCGTGGATACGGCCGTGGCCCACCTGGCCGGGGCGTTGCGCAAACCCACCTGGACCTTCATTCAGCACTCCCCGGATTGGCGCTGGCTCCTGGGGCGTTCCGACTCTCCCTGGTATCCCACGATGCGGCTCTTTCGCCAGCCCGATCGAGGTCACTGGTTGCCTGCTATCCAACTGGCCGCAGCGGAGTTACGTCGCCTGCTGCCCGCGGATAATTGCTCGAACAGAATGGAGGCGCAGTAAGTTTCGGCCATTGACCTCCGGTGTGTCCGCTCTTTCGGGTTTCAGGGCAAATAGTCACAGGAACGGCTTTGGTGAGGCAAGGTCGGCATGTTGCCTGCCGATCCTGCCACAAGTGTGGCGAGTTCTGACGTGACGCGCTGTAGAACTCCCTTCCAGTCGCCGGGAGTTGGTTGGCGAAAGAGCCGCATGGTAGGATACCACGGCGAATCCTCGCGCTGGAGCAGCCAGCGCCAGTCTGGAACATAGGGCAGCAATCCCCACACAGGACGCGCCAGTGCCCCGGCCAGATGCAGTGTGGCCGTATCAACGGAGATGATCAGATCAAGCTGTCCCATCACTGCCGCCGTGTCGGCAAAGTCCCGGACGCGCGAGCCAATGTCCGTCACGGAAATGCCGGCTGGCAGGGCCGCCAGGTCAGCCGCTCTGGGTCCCGCCTGCAAACTGAAGAAGTCACAGGCCGCGGCTTGCAGCAGGGGAAGGAAATCCTTGAAGGAGACGCTGCGCAACTTGTCATTGGCATGCCGTGCCCCGCCCGCCCAGACCATGCCCACCCGCAAGCGTCCGGGCGTGGCCGGCGGTAGGGGGAATCGCTCCACCGGTGGTAGCGGCAGGTACGGCACAGAGGCCGGAATGTTTTCCAGCCGAGTACCGCAAAGACGCGGCAGACTCATTAGTGCCGCATGGACGTCGAACGGGGGCAGCGGTTGACCTGGTTCCAGAACCTGGCAGGCCCCACCCAGATCGCCGAGGAGAGACTTGAGTTCTGCCGGTCCCGCAAATAGCACCCTAGCCCCCCGGCCAGCCAGTAGGCGCAGGTAGCGCGCAAACTGGATGGTATCGCCCAACCCCTGCTCGTTATACACCAGCAAGGTGCGGCTTTTCAGGTCATCCCCGGTCCAAGCCGGTTGAACGAACGGAGGGCGCTGGTGCTGGAATCCCTTCCACAGCCACCGGTATTCATAATCGTCCCATCCCCCGGCGAAGTCTCCCAACACCAGGCGGGCGAGGCCCCGATTGTGGTAAACAACTGGGTCGTCCCCGCTGATCCGAATTGCCTGGTCGTAGGCCATTACCGCCTCTTCCGCGAGTCCGGGGGCCAGCAGCGCATTGCCGAGATTGTTGAAAGCCGCAGCGTCTTCCGGCTGCAACTTCAAAGCCCGGCGCAAGAGTTGTTCTGCCTCCGTGAACTCCAGTCGCTGCTCCAGGATATGCGCGAGGTTGACGCACACCTGTACCGTCGGTTGGCGCATCAGCGCCTGGCGGTACCAGGTTTCCGCGTCCGTTACGTGGCCGGACAGTTGAAGCGCCCGGCCCAATTGAGCCGCCAAAGTGAGCGGCGGTTCGGGCAACCGGGATCGTTGCAGCAGCGGGGCAATGGCGGCTTCCGCGCTCCCGCTCTCTAATAGGGCTACGCCGAGGTTGAACAGGGCATCCGCGTAGTCCGGCTGGAGCTGAAGCGCCCGCTCGCAGCACCGAATGGCTTCCTCGCGCCGGCCGCTCTTGAGATACGCTGCGCCCAGGTTGCTCAACGTGCCCGGCTCCTCCGCAAGCGACAGCGCCTTCAGGTAAGCGGCGATGGCTTCGTCCGTTTGGCCAAGGCTTTGCCGGGCCACGCCCAAGTTATAGAACGCATCCGGCAGGCAGGGATCCAGTTGGCCGGCCCGCTCAAACTGGGGCGCGGCCTCCCTATGCCGGCCCAACGCCACCAGCACCAACCCCAGATTATTGTGGAAGCTCGCGTTTAACGAAGACACTTGGATCGCTTGGGAAAGCCAGTCCAGCGCCTCCAGGTTGCGGCTGCGCTCATATTCCAAAACGCCCAGCAGGTTCAGTGCATCGGCGTTGCGGGCGTCGGCGCGTAACACGGCGCGGTAGAGTCGCTCCGCTTCATCCGGGCGTCCGGCGCGGTGATGCTCCAGCGCCGCTTGCAGCTTGGCGAGTAAGTTTGGTTTCATGGGTAATAGTCAACCAACGGAATCGAAGTCATGGCCAGCCAACACACGAGCAACGGGGGCTAGCTGCGCGGGTGATGGAGACTGACTTACCGTTCGTGCTCATGCGGGCAGTATTGGCGGCGGCGTTTCCGGGCGCAAGCGCCGGTTTACCAGTCCAACCATAAATTGGCGACGATGGGAGCACGTGAATCCGGAGCGCCGTCCCTCCTGTCCATTCAATAGAAATAAAACTTGCTGCGTTGCCCTGGAAGCAGATACTCAGCCCGGCGTGAAGACAACCCAAAAGCAGTTTTACCGAGCTCCGGAACGTCAAACAAACCATGTCCTATCAAAATACGATCACCGTGATGTTCCGCTGGGGCGGCCTGGGGGTGTGCTCATGGCCCTGGCGGCCAGTCGGGCCGTGAAGGTCATCAAGCAAGCCAAGGTGGTGCTCGTTACTCGACCAGCTTACCACAATCTATAGTAAACGTCGGCATTACGCTTACATGCTAGCCGAAGCCTGGTAATCTCCCAGCCGATGAAAGCGCTTGTCCTCACCCATCCGGATTTGACCCG
>CAINDV010000268.1 GCA_903847485.1 uncultured Verrucomicrobiota bacterium | reverse complement strand
TTTGCCAACCTCGACGCCTTGGAGGAGACGCTCCCCCAGGCGCTCCGCCCGTTTTGGGAGACGCCGGCACGGGCCTTGTCGCTGATCCACCACTGGCTCCACTCGCAAGCAAACGCTACCGCCTGACTCATATTACCGATTATTAACGGGAAATGGTATTAGGTCGTGGGCCTTTGCTCGCTCCGCAGTCAGGCTTCGCTTGTCCCTCGCTCGCCCCGACTGCTCCGATCGGGCTGTTCCTGCTCATGGCTGACCTGGGAGCAGGACGGACCGAAAGCCGATGTGGCCGTACGGGTACGTCGGGTAGTAGTCGCCGCGGAACGCCGAGCGGCAGCAGTCCGCGACGGAGTACCAATAGCCGCCACTGAACACCCGGTACGAGCCAGAAGTAGGCCCATGAGGATCGGTCGCAGGCGAGGCGGTGTAGCTCCCCCTCCAATCCCAACACCACTCGAACAGGTTGCCGGCCATGTCGAAAAGGCCATATCCGTTCGGGGCAAAGTAACCCACCGGGCAGGTATAAGGGTAGTCGCCAGCCTGGAAACTCGGATGATAGCCCCGCGTCGGACTGGTGTCGCAGGTGTAGCTGGAGGAACTGTAATAGTTAACCAAGCTACTGCATCGTTACGGTTAAGAGCGCCGGGTCAGGGGACCCGGCCTACAGCAAAGACGCGGTTCTGTAGGCCCGGTGCCCTCACCGGGCGGCCCACGCTATTTCCTCGGCTCAGGAGTTCTGAGGCTGCTTGGGCCGGGCGGGCAGCCTTGGCTCAGGCCCGAAGGGTGAACTGGTCCATCGCTGCAATCGAAACCACCCCGACGCCGCTGCCGAATTATAGTTG
Organism: uncultured Verrucomicrobiota bacterium; assembly: GCA_903847485.1. Classification (GTDB taxonomy): domain Bacteria; phylum Verrucomicrobiota; class Verrucomicrobiia; order Limisphaerales; family JAJXZI01; genus CAINDV01. The sequence goes on along the minus strand of CAINDV010000268.1, from coordinate 1,799 downwards.
TGCGGAGTGTTGGGTTGGGTATGCTGCCGCCGGACAGAGAGTCCAATGACTGACATCTTACAATCTATGGCGATGGTGTTCCTGATCTGGCTGGCGCTGTTCGCCGTTTTTTTCTGCCTGGTCCGGCGAAGTTGTTTCGCGCGGTTCGGGCAGGTTTTTTTCTTCCTGTTGATGGCCGCGTCGGTGGCCGGCATTGGGGGCTATCAGGCGGCAAAGGCCGTTGTGTCGCACCCGATGGTTGTCGAGCTTGAGAACGTCGCCGACAGAGTGAACACGACCTCGTGCTTGCCAGCGATGAATCGCGGCAAGACCAAGACGTTCGCTTTCTACGAAGTGGTAAGTTCCCAATTCCAGACCAGCACCAATCTCCCATCGTAAATACGATCCTCACTGGAACCAAAGAGTGTCAAAACCAAGTATCTAAAACCCCAAACCTGTCCCTGTCTATTTTATGAAAAACACCATTGCCCGCCTGTCATGCCTCGCGTTCTCGATCGCCGCTTTGCCGACCTTCGCCGCGAAGGTTCCCGCACTCATCATAGATGGCCAAAACAACCACGATTGGAAGGCCACCACGCCGGTGCTCCAGCGTTTGCTGGAGGACACCGGCCTCTTCACTGTGGAAGTCGCCACCGCGCCGCCCGCCAAGGATGCGAAGCTGGCCGACTTCCAGCCGGACTTCGCCAAGTACGGCGTCATAGTTATGAATTACAACGGCGATATGTGGTCGGCGGCGACACAGCGGGCGCTGGAGGGTTACATGAAGGGCGGCGGCGGGATGGTCATCTTCCACGCGGCGGATAACTCTTTCACACCGTGGCAGGCCTACAACGAGATGATTGGTGTGGGCGGTTGGTATGGCCGCAACGAGCAATCCGGACCCTATGTCCGCTGGCGCGACGGACGGCAGGTGCTGGACTTCAAGCCCGGCCCCGCCGGTCATCATGGACCGCAGCATGAGTTCGTCGTCGAGACGCGCACGCCGGGTCATCCGATCATGCAAGGCCTGCCGGCGAAGTGGCTGCAAGCGAAGGACGAACTGTATGACTTCATGCGTGGTCCGGCGACTAACTTAACCGTGCTGGCCACGGCTTACGCCGACACCAAGTTTCAAGGGAGCGGCGAGCACGAGCCGCAGTTGTTGGTGATCCGCTACGGCCAGGGCCGCGTGTTTCACACCATGCTGGGCCACGGGCCGGACGCGATGAAATCCGTCGGCTTCATTGTCACGCTCCAGCGCGGCACCGAATGGGCGGCTACTGGCAAAGTGACGCAGAAAGTCCCGGCGGATTTTCCAGGGCCGGACAAAGTCAGCTTGAGGAATTAGCTCCGCCGAGCGGAAGCGAGTTATATCATTGACCCATGACCACCGGTGGATAAAACGGCCAACCCCTCACCCGGCCTTCGGCCACCTTCTACCCATCGGGTCACTGCCGTTTAGTTAAAAGCGTGTTTGAAGAGTCGTCTAGCGGTAGGGCGAGGCTCCGGCCGAGCCGTTCGGGAGGTTACTGTTTGCTGCCGTCGAGGCTCGGCAGGAGCCTCGCCCTACCACGGGCTGGCTTTTTCAAACAAGCTCTGAGGCGAGCGTCCTTCAGTGCCAGCTCCGTAGGAGCGTCATGTTGATAGCCACGTCCAGCCCAGGAGACCCCCCAAGCCCCGTGGGGGCGGAATAGATACGTTCCACAAAGACATCCCGCCCCTACGGGGCTTGGGGGTCTTCTGGGCTGGACGTGGCTATCAACATGACGCTCCTACGGAGCTGGCACTGAAGGACGCGCGTCCAGTCATTCCTTAATTCA
>CAINDV010000267.1 GCA_903847485.1 uncultured Verrucomicrobiota bacterium | reverse complement strand
TTTGCCAACCTCGACGCCTTGGAGGAGACGCTCCCCCAGGCGCTCCGCCCGTTTTGGGAGACGCCGGCACGGGCCTTGTCGCTGATCCACCACTGGCTCCACTCGCAAGCAAACGCTACCGCCTGACTCATATTACCGATTGTTAACGGGAAATGGTATGACTTGCCGTTTCCCCGCTTTGTGTCTTCGCGTCTTTGTTGTTCCGCTTTCCGCTTTCCTCCAGCTTACGCCTTCAGGATTACGCCTTCAGGAAATAATTCCGCTGCTTCTCGCTGACAGGCCGGCCCAGCTTCGCCAGCACCTGCAACATGTCTTCCCACAGCTTGCGCTTCTCGATCAACGACTGGTTGCGCAGCAGGAAAGCCGGATGATACGTCGGCATCAACGGAATGCCCCGGTACTCGCGCCAGTTCCCGCGCAGCTTCATGATGAAAACAGGCCCGCCGAGCAAGCCCTCGACCGCCGTCCCGCCCAGTGCCACTAGCATGCGGGGCCGAATCAAGTCAATCTGCTCGTGCAGCCAAGGGATGCAGGTGGCCATCTCGGCAGGCGTCGGCTTGCGGTTGCCCGCGCTCTGGCCCGGCGTATCGGGCCGGCATTTGAGAATGTTGGCGATGTAAACCTCTCCGCGTTGACAGCCCATCGCCTGGATGATCTTCGTGAGCAACTGCCCCGCCGCCCCCACAAACGGCTCGCCTTGCCGGTCTTCATCGGCCCCCGGTGCCTCGCCCACGAACATCAGCTCCGTATCGGGATTCCCCACGCCGAAGACGACCTGCTGGCGCGACCGGACCAAATTCGGACACTTGACGCAGGCCAGCGCCCGCTGCCGCAGTTCACCGTACGCCGCCGCTTTTTCCTCTGGGCCAAGGGCCGGCCGGGCGACCACCGCCGGCGCGACGACCGGGGGACGGGAAACTTCCACCGGGGGCGAAACCGGCACGCTCCGCTCCGGGGCAGAGGGAGACTGAAAGTTGGGGCGCGCGACGACCGGGGAGAGCCGCGCTCCACTCGCCGGCACCGAAGGCTTCAGCGTCGCCCGCGCCTCCGGCGAGGCCGGCAGAAAGCGCACCCCGCGCCCCTGGAGACGCTCCAGATGCGCGATGGTCGCGTCCAGCAATTGTCGATATTCGGCAGACATCGCCGCAAAGCTTAGCCGTATTCCGGCAAAAGGGGAGCCGATTTCAAAACCGTGGGAGACAAAGATTCGGGAAATCATCTCGTGGCCGCGCAGCAGTTCTCACTTTGGCTGGGGGCGCGGACAATCTTGTCCGCGGTGTGCGCGAACTTGGCACCTGGCGCACAAGATTGCCCGCGCTCCAGGCCAAAATGAGCAGGCCAAGCGCCTTGGGCATGTGGCAGGGCCGGTGAACCAGCATTTATTCGTCACTGCGCTCCAGCAATTTGTGGATGAGTTCATTGGAAGAACTGCTGGTGGCCGCGTCTTTCCGTTTGCCAAGGGGCCGGACCTAGCGCAGCATCTGCTCGCAACCTTAAATTCCTATGGCTGTCGCACCTGAACAACAACTCCAGGAAGTATCCCGGAAGTTCCAGATTTACGGCCAGATACTGCACGCCGAGACGTGCAAGATCGGCCACATCAACGAAACCTACACCGCCACTTACGACCAGGGCGGCACGCGCGTGAGGTATGTTCACCAGAAGATCAATCGCACGGTCTTCCGCGACCCGCCGGCGGTCATGGACAACCTCCAGCGCGTGACCCGGCACTTGCGTGCCAAGCTGGAGGCCGGGCCGGGGGCCGACCTCACCCGCCGCTGCCTGACGCTCATTCCCACCCGCGACGGCCAGCCGTTTTACCAGGACGCCGACGGGGAACACTGGCGCACGTTCGTGTTCATTGAGGGCGTGCGCACCTTCGAAGCCGCCCAGACGCCGGACCAGGCGTTTGAAGCCGGCCGGGCGTTTGGTGAGTTTCAAGGGCTGCTGGCGGACCTGCCGGGGGCCCGCCTCAAGGAAACGATTCCGCACTTCCACCACACGCGGAAACGCTACGAGGCGTTCCTCAGCGCCGTCCAGGAAGACCGTTTGAACCGCGCCGCCCAGGCCCGGGAGGAGATCGCCTGGGCCAGGCGGCATGAGGCCCTGGCCGACGTGCTCATTGACGCCCAGGCCGCCGGCAAAATCCCCGAGCGCGTCACGCACAACGACACCAAGTTCAACAACGTGCTGCTGGATTCCACCAGCGGCAAAGCCCTGTGTGTGGTGGACCTGGACACCGTCATGCCCGGCCTGGCGCTCTACGACTTCGGCGACATGGTGCGCACCACCACCAGTCCCACGGTGGAGGACGAGCTGGACCTGCGCAAAGTGCGCCTGCATGTGCCGATGTTCGAAGCTCTGGCCCGCGGCTACCTGTCCTCGGCGGGGCAGTTCCTCACGCCGGCGGAAAAGGACTTCATCGTGTTCTCCGGCAAGCTCATCACCTACACCATCGGCCTGCGTTTCCTCACGGATTTCCTGCTGGGGGATGTCTATTTCCGCGTCCACCGGCCCGGTCACAACCTCGACCGCTGCCGCACACAGTTCAAACTCATTGACTCCATTGAGGAACAGGAGTCCGCGCTCGTCAAGCTGGTGCGGCAAATTGACGGTGTCGGCCCGCGCACCCGAAGGCCCGTCAGCAAACGCGCCAGGAAGAAGTAAACCCCTCCCGCAATTCCACAGCCGCAACTCTCATCCGAATACCACGATGGACACCCCACTACCCGAAAGCCTCCGCTTCATTCTGGGCCGCCGCAGCATCCGCGCGTTCGTGCCCGGCGAAGTCAGCGACGCCCAAGTGCTTCAACTCCTGCAAGCCGCCATGGCGGCGCCTTCGGCCGTCGCGCGCGATCCCTGGCGCTTCGTCGTCATCCGCCGCCGGCCCACGATGGAGGCGCTGGCCCAGCTTCTGTCCAACGGCGACATGCTCAAGAGCGCGGCGCTGGCCATTGTCGTCTGCGGTGACATTGAAGCCGCGCACGACCGCCAGCTCAGCTACCTGCTCCAAGACTGCTCGGCGGCCATCGAGAATCTGCTGCTGGCCGCGCACGGCCTGGGCCTGGGCGCCTGCTGGCTGGGGGTGCATCCGCGCGAGGAACGCACCCGGAAGACAAGGGAACTGTTGGGACTGCCCGAAGCCATCCTGCCTGTCGCCTGTCTGGCCATCGGTCTGCCCGCCGAAACCAAGCCGCCGCGCACCCGCTACCAGCCGGCGGCGGTCCACTACGAGACGTGGTAATGGGGCGGTGGCCGGCCGGACATGGCTTAGGCGGCCATGATCTTGTCTTGCACCGGTTTCGACAACCCCGCTCGTAGACATGGCTTCGATTAGCGGGACCGGTTTCTGGCGCGGTCAGCTTCGGTCATCAATTCGAGAACAATCCTTCGGATTGCAGAGTGCTCAGCTAGACAGGCAAGTTGCCCGTCCCACTGCTGTATTACCGACAACTTGGATATGCCCGGCATTATCGGGCGAAGAAACCGTTCCACTTTCACCGGCCACTTTTCTGCCGGCAGTTCGGTGTTGGCGAGCCAGTTCGGGATTTCGGGCTTCTTTCGTCACTCGTCATTCCGATTGTGGATGGAGCTTGGCGCACGGCCGATTCGGTGCGACCGATTTGCCAGGCGTCGCCTCTGGTCGTTTAGTATGTTTCGTGGTTCCTCCCTGGAGAGGATTGCGCTAAGCTGCGTCCCCGAATTTATGGCCACCATCAAACCTTTTGCTGCCCTGCGTCCGCAAGCCGCCTTGGCGGGGCGCGTCTGCGAGTTGCCTTACGACGTGATGTCGTCGAACGAAGCCCACGCGCTCGCCGCTGGCAATCAGCTCAGCTTCCTTTACGTTAGCAAGCCTGAGATTGACCTGCCGAAGGGCACCGACATCTACGCGCCGCGCGTTTATGCGGCGGGCCGCGAACGTTTCCAACGTCTCATCCGCGAAGGCGCTATCCGGCAGGATGCTCAGCCAGGCTTCTACCTTTACCGGCAAATCTTGGGACAACACAGCCAAGTCGGCATTGTGGCTGGAGCGAGTTGCCAGGAGTACCTCGACGGCTTCATCAAGAAGCACGAGCTGACCCGCGTGGACAAGGAAGACGACCGCGTCCGGCACATCGAGGCGGTGAATGCCCAGACTGGGCCGGCGTTCCTCACCTACCGAACCGTGCCTACGCTGGACGCGATCGTCGCGGAAAAGACCGCCGGCAAGCCCGACGTGGATTTCACCGCGCCCGATGGCGTACGCCACAGTTCGTGGGCGATCTTCGACGCGGATACGATTCAGCGCATCCAGGCGGAATTCGCACGCCTGCCCTGCCTCTACATCGCCGACGGCCACCATCGCAGCGCGGCGGCGGGGCGCATCTTCCGTAAACGCTCCGGTGCTGGTGAAAGCGCCACGTTTCTCGCCGTCATCTTTCCGCATCGCCAGATGCAGATCCTGCCCTACCATCGCGTGCTGCAAGACCTCAACCGACTCAGCGCCGACACGCTGCTGGCGCGGTTGGGGGAAGTATTTGAAATTCGCCCCGGTGGCCCTGCCCAGCCGGAGAGGCCGCACCAACTCGGCTTCTTCCTGCGCGGACAGTGGCGCAGCCTGACGTTCCGCAAATCGCTCCTCAGCGCGCCAGACCCCGTGGATCGCCTGGATGTGACATTGCTGCAAAAGCTCGTCCTCCAGCCGCTCTTCGGTATCGAGGATCCGCGCACCAGCAAGCGCATTAATTTCGTCGGCGGCATCCGCGGCACCGGCGAACTGGAGCGCCTCGTCAAACGCGGCGAATACGCCTGCGCCTTCTCGCTGTTCCCGACGAGCATTGACGATCTGATGGCCATCGCCGACGCGGGTGGCCTCATGCCGCCGAAGAGCACCTGGTTTGAACCCAAACTCCGCGACGGGATGTTCTGCCACTTGCTGTGACACGCGGGGCGGAGCGGCGACTTCTGGCTTTGAACCTGAGGCCCAAATGACAAATGACAAATGACAAATGACGAATGACGAAAGAAGCCCGAAATCCGAATGTCGAATCGCTGCGTTCCCCGTCCAGAGGGGCATCAGGTTTCGGGCCTGGGGCTTCGCTTCGTCCAGTCATAATCTCACGCAAAGTGGCTTCAACTTCCCGTGCCCGTGATGGCAAAAAATGGCGGGTGAAAAATGGGGAGGGCTTCTCGCCGAATTCCTGCTCCGGTAGGGCGACGCTCCTGCGGAGCCGCAACCAAACCGGAGCGCCGACATCCTTGTCAGCGAGATCTTGGACTGCA
>CAINDV010000266.1 GCA_903847485.1 uncultured Verrucomicrobiota bacterium | reverse complement strand
GCCAGTGTTCACGGAGAACAGCTTCTGGGTGGCCGTGCAGCAACAGTTATTGAAGGTATTGGTCAACTCCGCACGGAGGCCAGTGGGGTTGAGGCCACCGATGGCGTTGGTGACGTAGAAGTCCAGGCAGTTCATGCCACATACGAAACCGTTGGTGATGGTCACCGGGAACCAACCGTAACCGGGGAGGTTCGGGTACTGAAGGGACGGGACGGTGTTACCGGTCGGCTGGCCATTGAGGCGGATTTCCCCGTTGTCATCTACCGCCCATTGGCCGGTGATCGCAGCGCCGTCGGTGCAGGAGAGGTAGAAGCACAGGCGGTAGTGATACACGCCGGGCTGGCAGTTGGCGGAGAGACCGGCACCAATCCATTGCGAATTCGGACCGTTGGCAACCCACGGCGGGCTGGGAATGGAAGTTGGCGTTAGCACTTGCGCCGGGCCGGTGCAACCGCCGGGCGGCGCGGAGATAAGGGTATAGTTAGGATCGGGCGTGCCGGGAGCGAGGGCCACGTTGCCGTTAGGCCCGCCCATGCCGGTGTTCCAGATGTTAGTCTGAGTCGGGGCGGTAACAGTGAAGATCACCACGCAGCTCGCGGAGTTGCCGGAGCTATCGGTGACGGTGACGGTGATAGGATAAGCGCCCGGGCCGACGGTAGTGCCCGCAGGTGGCGACTGGGAGCACACGACCGCCCCGCAGTTATCTTTGGCACAGACCGACACTGCCTTACAGAGATCCGGGATGGTTCCATTACAGGCGTAACAGTTAGTAACACCAGCGCCGGGTCGGTCATGCAATTGCAGTCCAAGGTGGGCGGCGTGGTGTCGCCGAGGACCGTCACGGTGAAGGTGCAGGAAGCCATGTTTCCCTGCGAATCCGTCGCGGTGCAAGTGACCGTGGTGGTTCCAACCGGGAAGACGGAACCGCTGGGCGGAACGCAGACGAGGCTGACGATGGTGCCGCAGGAAGTGGAGGCCACCGGCATCGGGTATTGGACGACCGCGTTGGAAGTGCAGGTTTGAACGACGATGTTAGTCGGGCAGAATATAGAGACAACGCTGTTAGTGCAGGGCTGGTGCGGCTTGCATTTGCCTGCGGCGTCCGCCTGCCAGAGCAGGTTAAACTCGGCGCTGGTAAGGACGCGGTTGAAGAGTTCGATCTCGTCGAGGCCCACTTCGCCGTAAGGCTGGTTGACCGCGTAAGTGCCGCCAATGAGCAAATCCACCGGGCTGTTCACGCTGCCCGTGACCGTCAGCGGCTGGGGCGGCTCGGTCACGCCGTTGATGTGGAAGGTGACGGTGTTGGCGGTGCGGTCCACGGCGACGGCGATGAAATTCCAGGCGCTAAAACTAACGCTGCCCACACTCGTGTAAGTGTAGAGTGTACCGTCGCCCACGCGCAGCACCACCTTGGTGTTAAGCAGGCCCGCCATGTAGCCGAAGCCGGTGCCAACTCCAGTCGGTTGATACTTGTCCACGATAGGATGCCAGTGAATCGGCCCGGTGAAGACGGGATTGACCCAGCCATCCAGACTGAAGCTGCCGGTGCCGAAGTTCAGCGAAGGCGCGTTCGGGGCACGTCCACGCGACGTGGGTTGATAGAAGTAACCCGCGCCCGCCACCTTGCCCGGCACGGCGAAGGGACTGCCGCCGCTGCCCACCGGCCCGCCGCTCTGAACGATGGCGGCGTTGCCATTACCGCTGGCATCCGCGTAGATGGTCGCGCCGGTAAGTTCATCCAAGGGCCACCAACCGACCATGCCCGACGGCGGCGGCACGCAGGGGTTAGTGCCACAACCGCCCGCCGGCGTGAGGACAGTGAAATTCAACGTGCAGGAGGCAGTGTTAGAGGCGCAGTCGCTGACGGTGACAGTGATGGGATAAACACCGGGGCCAACCGCAGTTCCCGCCGGCGGTGATTGCAGGCACCCTACCAAGCCGCAGCGGTCTGAGGCGCAAAACGCGGCCATCTGGCAGAGGTTCGGAATGTTGGTGGCGCAGGCATACACCGTCATAGGAATCTGTCCGACGGCGTTGTTGGTCAGGCAGATGCAGTTCAGCGTCGGTGGCGTGGTATCCACCACCGTCACCGTCTGGCTGCACTGGCCGTGATTTTGACAATCATCCACCCCCAGCCAGGTGCGGGTGATGACTTGGGGGCAAGTGCCGTTGGTGACCGTGCTGATGATAGTCAGGACGACTCCGTTGGACGGCGTGCCCGGCGGCGGAAGGCAGGCGTTTATCCAGGTGGGCGGGTCGAACGACCACGGGGTGCCGCACTCGACGGTTTTATTGCTTGAACAGTTCAGGGCGAAGGAACAGTTGGCCGCCGTGACGGTGAACTTCACCTGACACACTTGCTGCAAGCCTTGGGAGTCGGTCAAAGAAACCGTGATCGGATAGATGCCCGGCCCTACCTGACCGCCAGGCGGGGGCGTCTGCGAGCACTGCACCGTCGCTGGCGGAGGTGCGAGCAAGCAGGGGCCGGCCAGCGCACAAAGGTCGGGAATGGTCGCCAGACACGCGTTGGTCTGAAGTGCCGGGAGGCTGGCCAGGCACTGGCAGTCCACGATTTGGGATTGCGCACGGCCCGTCAGCGGCAACAGCGCCGCAGCCAGTCCAGAAAGGAGGACGATTTGCTGTATTCTCTTCATAGTCGTGTTATTGCTTATTAATTTCGCCGAATTGGAATGCCTGGCTCCGGAATTGGAACCAGGTTCCGGGGCTACCATTGTCGCACTATCAGCAATGTCAAATCTCATCTTGCAAATATTTAATGCTCACCGGGCGCGGCCAGCGCGCCGAGGTCGGGGATAGTGGCCGGACACGCGTTGGTCTGAAGTGCGGGGAGGCTGGCCAGGCACTGGCAATCCACGATTTGGGATTGCGCACGGCCCGTCAGCGGCAACAGCGCCGCCGCCAGTCCTGAGAGGAGGACGATTTGCTGTATTCTTTTCATAGTCGTGTTACTGCTTATTAATTTCGCCAAATTGGAATGTCTGGCTCCGGAATTGGAACCAGGTTCCGGGGCTACCATTGTCGCACTATCAGCAATGTCAAATCTCATCTTGCAAATAGTTAATGCTCACCGGGCGCGGCCAGCGCGCCGTTCGGGGACGGCTTTCAGCCGCCCGGAGAATGCGTGCGCGCGGCGAACCGCCGGCCAACCGTGAGGCGGATGGGGCGGGGAAGTAGTCGGAGGGGTACAGCCGCGCCCGGCCGCCGGGGCGCGACGGGAACGGTCAGTGGGGACTGAGCGGCGGCTCAACTGCGCCGCCAGCGCACGGCAAAAGCGCCGTCGCTATTGTCCACAAACGGCTGCAGCTCGCGTGTGGCTTCCAGCGTGAAGCCGGGCTGCGCCGCCAGGAAAGCCGTGACGACTTCGGAGTTTTCCTCCGGTTCGAGGCTGCAGGTGCTATAGACGAGCACGCCGCCGGGCTTCACCTGCGCTGCGGCCTGGGTCAGGAGTTCGAGTTGCAGGGCGCGGAGCTGATGAATTTCATCCAGCCGCAGCCGCCAGCGCAATTCCACGCGCCGCCGCATGACGCCGGTGTTGGAGCACGGTGCGTCCACCAGCACGCGGTCGAAGAGGCGGGAAGGCCGGGCGTCGGGGGCGCGAAGCGGCTGGGGTTCGACACAGGTGGCTCCGAGTCGAAGGCAGTTCTCCCGCAGCAATTTCAACCGCTCGGGCGAGGAGTCGCAGGCCACGATCCTGCCCTGGTTCCGCATGAGCTGGGCGATGAAGGTGGTCTTGCCGCCGGGCGCGGCGCAGAGGTCGAGGATGATTTCGCCGGGCTGCGGATCGAGCAGGCGCACCGCCATGAGCGTGCTGGGATCCTGCACATAAAACCAACCTTTCTGGAAACTCTCCAGGCGGGCCAGAGGCGGCAGCGACTTCAACTCAAAGCACAGATTTTCGCCCACCCAATCGCGGAGGAACAGGTCGTATTCCACGTCCTCCTTTTCGCGCCAGAGCTGGAGCAAAGTGCCGGTGTCGGTCTGGAGGGTGTTGACGCGGGCGAAGGCGTGGGGCGGCGTGTTGTTCCACGCCATAAGCCGGGTGGCCTGGTCGGCACCCCAGCGGGCCTGCCAGCGTTGCCAGAGCCATTCGGGATGCGAGTAGCCGCGGGCGGGGTCGGTGCGTTTCAGCTCGGTAAGTTGTTGTTCCAAAACGTCCCGCTCCCGCAAACAGCCGCGGAGGAGGGCGTTGACGAAGCCGGCCTGCGGACCGAAGCCCGCCTCCCGGGCCAGCTCCACGGTCTGGTGGACGGCGGCGTGATCCGGCACGCGGTCAAGCCAGAAAAGCTGGTAGAGGCCCAGGCGCAGGAACATTTGCAGGGCGGGCTTTTGCTCGCGGTCGCCGGTCTTGCGGGCGATGAGCCAGTCGAGCGCCGATTGCCAGCGCACGACGCCATAGACCAGTTCCTGGCAGAGGGCGCGGTCCTTCGGGGGCAAAGGGGTGCGACCCAGTTCATTTTCGAGGTGGGTTTCGATGAAATCACCGTCCATCCCACGGTGCCGCAGGATGCGGTATGCAATTTGTCTTGGATTTTGGGCCGTCACAGAGTTCACTATGCGGAGTTCGGTTCACAGACGCGAGTTCTTGTTTTTATGAAAGAAGAGTTTGAGAAGATGGTCGCCGCCGGCAAGATCGAGATTCGTCATGTGTCGCCCCTGGTGACGCTGATGGAAAGTCGTTATTGCCACCACAAAAGCTGGGGCTTCGGTCGCATTACGACCGTGGACACAGTGTTCAACCGGTTCGTCATTGATTTCCCTGGCAAGGCCGGGCATCAAATGGACTTGGCGTTTGCCGCCGAATCCCTGCGCCCCGTTCCCAAGGACCACATTCTGGCCCGCAAGGCCGCCGACCTCGAGGGGCTGCGCAAGCTGGCCGGCAAGAATCACGTCGAACTGGTCCGCCTGGTCGTCAACAGCTTCGGCGGCCAGGCCACGGTGGCTCAGATCCAACAGGCGCTCGTGCCGGATGTCATTCGTGACGATTGGAAGAAATGGTGGGAAACCGCCAAGCGCGACCTCAAGAAGGACGGGCATTTCCAAGTGCCGATCAAGAAGACTGAGCCGCTGGTGTATCAGGCCCAGGAAGTGTCCCTGCAGGAGCGGCTCATCGGCGAATTCCGCGCCGCCAAGGGGTTGAAGGCGCATCTCCTCGTGGGCTGTGAAATCCTCAAGTGCGGCCCGGACCTGGCGGACCTGGCCGCCGCCGCCAGTGAAGTCATTGCCACGCTCAACCCCGAAATCGTCACCCACCAGCGCACCCAGCCCGCCGTGGCGCTGGAGGCGATTTTTGTCCGCGATGACCTCCGGCAGATGGCCGGGCTGTCGCCCATCGCCGACGAGTTGACCGCCGCCGCCATTTGGGCGCAGAACTTGCGCTTCAGTCAAGTCATGGAAATGGTCCCCGCCCTCCGCCACCGCCGCGTGCTGGAGTCCTTCAAGGCAGCCTACCCCGACACTTGGGTGGATGTCATCCGCTCCAATTTCAATACCGCCTCCGCCAAGCTCTGCAAGGAGTTCGCGGCGCTGCTCATCCAGGACGGCAAGCTCGATCAACTCAAGGACACGCTCGCCCGCCTTATCAGCCAACACGGTGCCAGCACCGAGTTACTTCTCTGGCTGGCCAAGGATCGCGGCGAAGTCTTCGCCGACATCCTCGGCCCGCAAGTCTTTCGCGCCATGCTCAGCGCCATGGAACGCGATCTGTTTAACGAGAAACGCTCCGGCAAACTCCGCGACTTCATCGTCTCCGAACAGGAGTTACTCCCGGAATTGATCGCGTCCGCCGACCTCGAAGTCGTCAAGGATCTCACCCGCGCGCTCCAGCTTTCCGCCGTGTTCGACGACGAGCGCGACCGCCGCTCGCTGCTGGCCCGCATCTTGAAGGTCTATCCCGCCATGCAGTCCTTCATCTCCGGCGATCAAACTAAGCAAGACTCCGTCTTCCACGTCTCTTGGGATAGTCTCACCCGGCGTCGCTCGGAATACGAGGAACTGGTCCACAAGAAAATCCCGGCTAACTCGAAGGAAATCGCCCTCGCCCGCAGCTACGGCGACCTCAGCGAGAACCACGAATACAAGGCGGCGAAAGAAATGCAGAAAGTGCTCATGCACCGGAAGCAAGAACTGGAAGTCCAGCTTGGCCGCGCCCGTGGCACTGATTTTGCCGGCGCGCGCACCGACGTAGGCAGCCCCGGCACCATCGTTCACGCCACCGACCTCGACACCGGGCATTCCGAGACTTACCAGATACTCGGCGCGTGGGACAGCGATCCCGACCACGGCATCCTAAGTTACCTAACACCCATGGCGCAGGCTTTCATCGGCCACAAGCCCGGCGAGGAAGTGGGCTTCGAACTGGACACGCACCGGCGCCGCTTCCGCATCGTCAGCATCGAGGCTTACAACAAAGCGCCCGTCTCCGGCGTGCCGGGCATCGCGCCGGAAACTCCGCCGACTGCGACTCCGGCGTAAGAATGGCGGCCTAACACTCTGTTAGGCGGCAGTGCGTAGCCTATGAAAACTAGCGATTTTAACCTTGAATACTTCAAGTTCATCAGGGAAGAGATTCTCAAACGCCTGGACCTCCACTACAAGTTGGTTCTTTCCAAGTTCGCCTTCGCTGGAATCCTTTTTGCCTTCCTCTCCAAGACCCCACCGTCAACTGCCCTGTCGGCCTTCGCTTTAGCTTCGATTTTCTGCTTTCTGTTCGATGTTGTGATTCTCGAAAACCTCGGGTGGATACGAAGCGCGGGTGCATTCGTGAGGCAGAATATTGAGCAAGTTGATTTGCCCACTGTGCGCGTTTTGAAATGGGAGACTCATTTCGCCCAGCGTTCAGGTCCTTGGAGATGTTTCAGTTGGTTGGGATACGTGCTTGGCGTCTGGATAATCGGCCCATCTTTTTATGTTGGTTTCATCCTTTCCGACTTTCACTGGGAGATCATGGATATCCTTCAATCTGCACTTTGCCTATACCTGCTAGTTTACTCGGGATGGTGGCTCGGAAAGAAGAACTTGGCAAAAGATGTGGTTCCGATGGAGAGCGCCAAGAGTGACAGCCCACTAACCAGTGACTGAGCCATGTTGCCGAACAAGATCACTGGAGCGAACGCGGGCGGGCCACGTCAGTTGCCGATGCGGACGCGCTGGGTCGCCCGCGTCGCTCAGTCCGGTCGTTAGGCCGCATAGATCACATCACAGCAAACCTACAAACAAAATCCTATGAAAAGAATACTCGTTCCCATGACGGTTAGTTTTTTAGCCATAACGTTTCTCACCGGGTGTCTGAACATTGGCGGCGGCACGAAAAGCGAATCGCAGCAGCCGACTATTGGCCAGCAGTTGGTTGACTTGCAGAAAGCCAAAGAGTCAGGAGCTATTACTGACGCAGAGTATCAGGTTCAAAAGTCCAAGTTACTCGACAATAAGTGAGCTATGCTGACTAATACGTTCGCGGTCGCTACACTGTTCTCCCTCCTGCGGAGCCGCAACCAAAACGGAGCGCCGACATTCTTGTCGGCCAGTCCGTGCAGACCGGGACCGCGCCGACAAGAAGGTCGGCGCTCCGCGCGGTTGCGGCTCCACGGGAGTGTCGCCCTATCGTCCGTCACCGGGGTTCTGCAAGAGCCGTCACCGAGAGGTTCTTTCAACCCTGTAAGAGCCGACGTTAGGAGGCTTGAGAATCTTTGACAACCAAGCCTCCTTACATCGGCTCCCACACAATCTCGAAAGACTTACCATTTATGAATGCCAATGCCCGTGAACCAAAGCTGGGCGGTGCGTCACACCGACTGCGCCTCCGGCTATGCCGCGCAGTGTTCTCCCTTAGCCGTAACTATTCAGGGGCAACCACTAAACACACGAAATACACGAAAGGAAACAGCCGCCAGGCCGGAGGCCGAAGCCAAATTACCATCACCACCTTTCAGTCACCATTCAGTGACCGATCCTCAGCCCTGCAACCATGCGCCGCCTCTATTTTCGTGTATTTCGTGTATTTCGTGGTTCCACCTTCTGTATGGATACGGCTTAGTTTCAACTCGTTTTTCCGCAGAGCGGTTCCCCTGGCGCTGTGCCCGCTCCTCGCTCTGGCTCTACTCGCCGGCTGCGCCACGAAAACCTTTCTCCCGCCGCCGCCGCCGGCAGCCCCGCCGGTAAACCCGGTGCCCACCTCCGTGCCCGCTGCCGCGCCCACAGAAGCCACCGACTGGGTCCCGCTCTTCAACGGCCGCGACCTTACCGGCTGGCAGGTCGCTAACATCTCCGCCCATGGCCCGGTGACGGTGACGAACGGCACGCTGGTGCTGGACGTCGGCAATCCAATGACGGGCGTCACCCGCACTGCCACCCCGGCCACGCTGGATTACGAGGTTTCCCTGGAAGCTAAGCGCCTGGCGGGGGAGGATTTCTTCTGCGGACTAACCTTCCCCATCGGCACTAACCATTGCTCACTTATCGTCGGCGGCTGGGGCGGAGGCGTGGTGGGCCTTTCCAGTCTGGGCGGCTACGATGCCTCGGAGAACGAGACCACCACCTTCCAGGAATTCAAGTCTGGCCCTTGGTATCGCATCCGACTGCGAGTTACCGCCAATCGCGTGGAGGCGTGGATTGACGCCAAGCGCGTCGTCAACGTGGACATCCGGGAGCGCCTGATCTCCGTCCGGCACGGCGACATCGAGGAGTGCCAGCCCTTCGGCCTTGCCACTTACATGACTTCCACCGCCTTCCGCGACCTCCGCTTCCGTCCGCTTGCCGACGGCGAAATCGAGCGCAAATAGCGAAGTTACGGGCTATTCCTTAGGACAAGCCTTTGACTTCCCAACCCTGGCGATAAGTGCGGCGGACAAACGGGTTCGCCTCTTTCACATTCGTGAACTGGAGTTGCTTCGCGTTCCAATCGAGAGTCGTCTTTGGGAAGCGGCAGGCGACAGTACCGAGCAGGATGGCTTCCGTCAGCGGGCCGGAGTAGTCGAAGTTCGCGGACGTCTTCCCCTGGCCAAGGCACGCATCAACGTACTGCTGCCAGTGATCCTGCTCCTCGACTTTGGGCCGCTGGTAACCTTCAAAATCTTTCTCCGGATAAAGTTGGGCGCTGCCGATGTGCGGCAACACCATCACGCCCTTGGTGCCGAGGAACACCGAGCCTTGACCGGGCAGCTTGTCTTCGCCCAGTAACGCTTGGACTTCCTGCGGCGGACGCGCATCGCCGTCATACCAAGTAACCTTGACTGTCTTGCCGTCAGTGAAGGCCGTGCCGGGGAAAACATAGTGAACGACGGCATTAATCGCCCAGTTCCACTCGCTCGGCGTGGGGCCTTCGGAGCGGACGGAGAGAGGCGAAGTCAGCGCCAGCGCCTTGAACACCGGATCGTAAATGTGGCAGCCCATGTCGCCAAACGTGCCGGTGCCGAAATCCAGCCGCTTGCGCCAGTTACCCGGATGGTAATAGCCCTCGCCGATGAACGGCCGCTCCGCCGCGATGCCGAGCCATAGGCTCCAGTCGAACGACGCGGGCACGGAATCGGCGCGCGCCGGGCGTGGGCTGCTGTCGCCGCCCCACTTCCCATCGCTGAAGGCGTGGACTTCCTTGACCTTGCCGATGGCCCCGCCCTGGATCATCGCCACGGCCTGCCGGTAAACTCCGCTGGAGTGAATCTGGATTCCCATCTGAGTCACGAGCTTCTTCTCTCGCGCCACCTCGGTCAACCGCCGCGTTTCGTAGAGGTCGTGCGTCAGCGGCTTCTGGCAATAGACGTTCATGCCTAACTGCAGCGCCGCCATGGCGATAGGTCCGTGCATGTGGTCCGGCACGGAGACATTGACGGATTGAATAGATTTCTCCTGGTCCAGCAGGACACGCCAATCCTGGTAGATCTTGACGTCGGGAAACTTCTTCTTAAGCGCCTCGGCATAGGCCAAGTCCACGTCGGCGACGGCCACGAGCTTCGCGCCGCCGCGGCGGGTCAGCCCATCAATGTCGCTCGCAGCCATGCCGCCCGCGCCGAAGCTGGCGTGCCGGAGCGATTCGCCGGCGGCGGCGGCGCGCAAGCCACTGGTGACATAAGGCGCAGCGGCCCAAAGCCCGGCGGAAGTGAGGACAGTGCGACGGAGAAAGTCGCGACGACTGAATGAGTGTGACATAGAAGGCTCTTCAAATTCCCGTTCCTATAGAGCGTGGGCTTACTGCCGAGCTATGGCGTAGTGGGGCAGCCGCCCCGGCGGCCTTAGCCGTGTCTATGCAGTAGGACGGGCGTCGCGCCTGTCTCTAACATCGTCTGGGATGGCTTTCCGGGGCGGATTCT
>CAINDV010000265.1 GCA_903847485.1 uncultured Verrucomicrobiota bacterium | reverse complement strand
GGGGGTGTTGCCCAAGCTGCCGGCCCCGGTGTTGTCCCTAGGAAAAGCCAACCGCCGACGCCTGAGCAACCCCCGTCAAGGCTGCTCCAGTCAATGAGTTACGGCAGTTTCATCTCCCGCGGAAACCAATGAGAAAATGGGGGAAGATGAGTCTGGGAAACCGGCAGGATGCGGGCAGCACGTTGCGTTTCTGGAAAAATAGAAAAATGGGAGACGGAAAAACGTGTTGGTCTCCCATTGCTTGTGGCTGACGAATGGCCGGTCGCAAAGCTTCAGCGACAGAAACATTTTTCTTTCTCCAATTTTTCTGTCATCAATCCTTTTGGCTGGGGCAGCACGTGAAATTGAGGTTACGGCTCAAGCCGTCCGCTGCCAGACCGCGACGAACATGCCGTTGCCGCCGGTTTCGTGCGGCCACCAGAGTTGGCGCGGGCGCGGTGCTTGGGTGGGAGAAAACGGATTCGCCTCGGCGCTCGGCACGAACGCCGGATGCGCCGCCGCGAAGGCATCGCACACGCCATCGGTTTCCTCGCGCGTCAATGTGCAGACGGCGTAGATCAGGCGGCCACCGGGCTTCACCGACGCCGCACAGTGGGTCAGCAACTTCACTTGCACGGCAGCCAGTTCGCGCACATCCGCCGGCGTGACAGTCCAGCGGGCGTGGGGATTGCGGCCCCAGGTCCCCAGCCCGGCGCACGGCGCGTCCACCAGCACGCCATCGAAGAGCGTGCGCGTTGGCAGGTGCGGGCCACCGTCCCAAGTGGCGGCGCGGTAGTTGAAACACTTGGCGCGGGCGGCGCGCTGCTTGAGCTGCTTCAAGCGCCATTCCGCGCGATCCGAAGCCCAGATCAGCCCCTGGTTCTTCATCAATTCCGAGAGATGCAGCAGCTTGCCGCCTTGGCCGGCGCAAGCGTCCCACCAGGTATGGCCGGGACGCGGCGCGCACACCAATCCGACGGCTTGCGAAGCCACGTCCTGAATCTGCAACTCTCCGGCTTGAAAAAGCGGATGGCGGAACAAGTCCGCTTCGCCCGCGTAGCGCACCGTGTCGGGCAGCGGGCCTGGCTCGGCACGTTCCAGTTTCTGCGCCAAATCCGCCGCCTGCCCGCGCCGAGCGCGCAGCCACAGGACCGGTTCCGCCTGCCAGGCGCGGAGCGTGGCGAGGGGAATCCTGGCGTGTTCGCGCACCCATGCCGGCACCGTAAACTCGGCCAACTCCGTATCGGAAATGGCCGCCGACTGAGCGGCGAAGGTGGCGGCGAATTCCAGCGCCCGTTCCAGGCGCACCTCGACGGAAGCTTCTTCCTGCACCCAGCCGTGCCAGCGGAAGCAGGCGAAGACGGCGTGGCTCACGATCCGGGCGTCGGCGCGTGTGACGCCGGGTTGCTTGCGCAGACCTTCGCGCAAGACTTCGTCGGCGGGCTGGCCCGCTTCGCAGAGCTCTACGAGGCTGGCGGCAAGACGCATGAGCGAGGGATGGCTCGGCGCGCTGCGGCGGACGGGCGCGGTGCGATCTGGCGCGGGGGCGCTGAGATCCTGCGGTGCGGAGGTCGAGCGCCGGCCGAAAAGCGGGCGAAAATGGCGGCGGGGGTGTTGCACGGGCATGATGGCTATTTGGTTTTCCGCGCCCGCTCCAGGAAACCCGGCTCGGTGCCGGCGAGATCGGCGGCGCGTTGACGGGCCAACAGGGCGCCATAGACCCGCACGTCGCGAACGAACATTTCCAACCGCGCCCGCAAAGTGTCGCTGACGATCTGACCGTCGCGCACGTCATGGTTCTCCGCCAGCGTGACCGCGTAAGGCAGCGCCCAAGCGTAGCACTGACGCGACACGGTGCGGAGTTGATCCACCACGGTCAGCCCCTTCTCGTGCGAAGCGACCACCGGCGCGATCAGTTTGCCGGAAAGCTCCGTCCAGAAGTGATCGAGGAAGTTCTTCAACATGCTGCTGATGCCGCCGTGGTAATCCGGCGAGCCGAGGATCAGCACGTCCGCCTGGTTCACGCGGACCTGCAACGCGGCAAACGCCGGCGTGCTGTAGGAGGTGTCCGGGTTGTAAGCCGCCAGCGGGGTGCGCGCTAAATCGAGCACGTCCACCTCGCAGCCGGCGGCGCGGAGCTTGGCGGCGGCCTCGTTCACGACGATGCGCGTGACGGATTTCTCGCGCGGACTGCCGATCACGGCCAGGATTTTCAAACCATCGTTGGTCATGGGGCGAAGCTAACAGCGGCGGCGGGACAAGTCGAACCCAGATCGCGGGCACTGACCATCTTGATGACTCCAGAAGTTGTCGGCCTCCAGAAGTTGTCGGCCGTGGTCGTGCGCGCGTCAGCTTCTTGGAGCGCGGCGGCCCTTTCTGCACACTACATGTGCCTTTCACACGGCGGAGAGGTGGTGGCAGCGAGGAGAAAAGCTTAGCCGTTTCTATTTAGTGGGCACGCTAGTGTTAAACCGCAGAGACGCGAAGGGCGCAGAGAAAACAGCGCACTGGCAAGCTTGCGCTCGTTCACTGAATGATGACTAGTTGAAGGACGTGCAAACGGGCGTTTTTCTCTGCGTTCATCGCGTCTCTGCGGGTTTCTTGGCGGCTTCGACTGCATGGATACGGCTTAGGAGTGGCATGGTAGCGCATTCGCTCGGCCACAAACAGAGGCCGTCGTGGGCCAAGGGCCGCCGTCATGCCGCTCCTACGAGCTTGGCAGACCCAGTGCCCGTCGGCACCGGATGGTTCGTGGCCTTGCCCGAACCCACAGTGCCGAGGTCGTAACCATTGGTGGTGACCCACACCCACACCGCGTCCCACAGCAGCAATTCTCACTATGGCCTTGTCACCCCTGCCGGGTGAAGGCACCCGGCCTACAAGCAGGCGGTTTCGTGAGGGTGTAGGCCGGATGCCCCCACCCAGCGGGGGCTGACATAACCATAGTGCGAATTGCTGGTCCCACAGCGCCTTGGTTACCTCATACCCTGCACCCGGTAGAGCATCGTCACGCTCACCCGGATCGCTCCGTTGGTGCCCGCCGTCACCGCGTCCAAGCCCGGTCAGGAGTTAGTCCACGATCCCAGCACCGAGGCGGCCCATTTCACGCTGGCTGCCGTGCTCGGCAGCAGGTTAGTGCAGACTAACTCGCCGTTGCGCCCAAAGGACGCTATTAAGAACGTCACAACAGGCTGGGTTAATAGATTGAAGCCTGCCTATCCGGTTGGTTGACAAACAGGGCCAAACGCAGAGACATAGCGCGGCGAAGCCGCGACCGAAGCGGAGCGCCGGTTTCCAACCGGCTTGGAACGACCAACCACGCAAGGCCAATTGGAAACCG
>CAINDV010000264.1 GCA_903847485.1 uncultured Verrucomicrobiota bacterium | reverse complement strand
CATTCTTGTCGGCGTGGGCCTCTGCCGAGGTGCTGGCCGACAAGAATGTCGGCGCTCCGACGGCCCGGATCATGGAGAGGGTGCCCGCTAGGGCGGGTGAGGGGCAGGCGGCAGACTTACCCGGTTTCCTCGGATCAGGATGTGGGAGGCGGGCGGGGTTTGGTTTCATAATCAGAGGAGGTTGAAGTGTAGGTGGAGCGCGGGCTTACTTAGTCGAGCAGGTTGCCCCCCTTTTTGAAATTGTCGAGTGCCTGGTCCATCAGGTTGTGTTCGGGGCACTTCTTGTTGTTGCCATTGCCGTCGTAACGAAAACAGGGCGTCTCGCTGGCCCAGGCGCTGTAAGCAAACATATAGGTGTAAAACATCGTGGCGACGCCCTTGGGGGTGGCGTCCCATTTGGGCGCCGGGGACGGTGGCAATGCGGCCAGAAACTGGCTGGCGAAGCCGCTCGTGCTGGCGGCCGCCACCGAGGGGCGGCCTTGAATCAATTCGTCCCGCCAGAAACTTCCGTCGAAAACGCGATAGGTGTCGCCGGAGAGGATTTCCCGCGCCTGTAGGTTGGCGTTGGTGTCGAACAGGCCAAAGACCGTGCCTTTCAGGTAGTAACTCACCCGTGCGGGAGAATTGGTGGTCAGGGTTACGAGGGCATTGGAGCTGATCTGGAAGCGAGGCTGGCCGTTCGCGGCGAGGTTATGGAGGATCAGCCGGCAGAAGAGCGGCTCCAGGTTGATGCGCTGGACCTGCAGATCATCACCGTTGCCGGAGTAAGTGGTCCAGGTGGTAGGCTTCTGGCCCGGCGCGTTGGTCCAAAGTTCGGTGAAGGCGGCGGCGGAAGGAGCACCGCTGACCAGCGGGAGGTTTCCGCGAGTGGAGCCGACGATCATCAGAGTTGCGTTGGCTGGACGGGCGGTGCCATTGGTGGTCTGGGTGAAGGGCAGGCCGGTGCCAGCCAGAGATAAGGCGGGGTTGATGAGATAAGCGCGGGCAAAGTGGCGCTGGTTGGTGCTGACGTTGTTAGGCGCGTTGGCCACTTCGTCGGCTGCCGCCGCCGCCCAGCCAGTATGATCGGGAATCTGCTGGTGGCGCAGGACGCTGGTCTGAAGGGCGGCGGCCAAGGCGCTCAGGTCTTTGGCTTCCTTGGTGCGGGCGGCGGCGTCCAACTGGCTCAACACCGCGGGAATGATGGCGGCGGCCAGGACCGCGATGATGAGCATGACGCCAGTAAGCTCGATCAGCGAGAAGCCGGCGTGGGCGAAGGATGAAGGATGAAGGATGAAGGATGAAAGGGGGCGGAGGTGGGAGGCGCGTTTCATAGTTAGAACTTTCGGGCGCTGCCCACTAGGGCGATGAGTGGTTGGTAAATGGCCAAGGCGACGAGTAACACGATGAAGATCAGCCCGACCATCAACAGTGGCTCCAACACAGTGAGCAGTTTCTTGATGCGGGCCGGGAGGGTTTGGGCGTAAAAATCCGCCACGTCTTCCAGCGCGGCGTCCAGGCTGCCGGTAGTTTCGCCGATGTGGACCATGCGCAATAACATGGGCGGGAAAACGTGGTTGCGCTCCATGGCTTTGGTGAGACTGTCGCCCCGCTCCACGTCCCGCCGCACGCCGAAAACGGCCTCGGCGATCACGCGGTTGCCTACGACGGTCTCGCAGATCTCCAGCGCCTGCAGGAGCGGAATGCCGGCCCGGTAGAGCACCAGCAGGTTATGGGCAAAGCGGGACATGCAGATCATGTAGTTCAGGTCGCCGAAGAGGGGGAGCTTGAGTTTCAGCCGGTCCCACAAACGCACGAATTGGGGCGACCAGGCGCGGGCCAGCTTGACGCCCACAGTCAGCAGTATCAGCACTAACACCCAGACATACCAAGTGCTGCGGAAGAACCGGCTGGTGGCAAAGACGATTTTCGTGACCAGCGGCAGTTCAAGGTTCAGGCGCTCCAGAAGGGTGGCAAACTTGGGCACCACCGCGGTGAAAAGGAACAGCACAAACCCGGAGATGACTATGAACACTATGGTGGGATAGAGGGTAGCCTGCCGCGCCTCGGACACCGCCTTGTGGACCCATTCCAGGTAGTTCTTCAAGCTCCGGAAGGTCGGCGGTAAGTTACCGCTGGATTCGCCCACCTTGATGATGCCCACGAACTCCGGCGTGAAGTAGGCCGGGTAGTGCGCCAGGCCCTCGTGAAACTGGCTGCCGCCTTCAATGCGTTTCTGGACCCCGGCGATCACGGCCCGGAACCGTGGCTCTTCGTAGTAGTTCACCAAGGATTCCAGCGCCTGAACCAGCGGCACCCCGGCCTTGGTCTGGAAATACATCATGGTGCAAAAATCAATCAAAGCCTGCCGGCGTCCGCTGGCGGAGACGCCAAACCAGGCCCGCCGCCCGGCGGGCTTGGTCGAGGCATCCGACTGGGTGCTGGCTTCGGTGACCCAGACCCCGATGGTACGCAGCCGCCGGTCCAGGTTCGCCTCGTCATCGGCGAACAGGTGGCCGGCGACCCGTTCCCCAGATTTGTCAACGCCCCGATAGTAATAGGTCGGCATGGCAACTGGTCATGTCAGGCGGCCAGGCGGGTCACGCGCAAAAGCTCGTCCATCGTCGTCATCCCCTGGAGCGCCCGGAGCAAACCGTCTTCAAACATGGTCCGCATTCCGCCCTGGCGGCCCAGTCGCAAGAACTCCGGCGCTCCGGCGCGGCTCACGATCGGATCATGGAAGCGCTCATCCACGACCATCAATTCATAGACGCCCTGGCGGCCTTTGTAACCGCTTAGCTTGCAGGCGTCGCATGTTCCGCTCTGCCACAACTGTATCGGCACTTCCGACGGCGGCGTTATCTTCAGGCGGCGGAGCACCTCTTCGGGCTGGGCCAGCGGCGTCCGGCACTTGGGACAGACCTTTCGCAACAACCGCTGGGCGAGCACGGCGATCAGGCTGGCGGGGAGCAAGTACGGCTCAACCCCCATGTCCACGAGCCGGGGAATCGCGCCGGCGGCGTCGTTAGTGTGCAGCGTGGACAGCACCAGATGCCCCGTCAGCGCCGCCCGGACCATCAACTGCGCCGTCTCCGTGTCACGCGTCTCGCCCACCAGAATCACGTCGGGATCCTGCCGCAGCAGCGCCCGCAACCCGGCACTGAAGGTTAAGCCCGTTTCCTCCTTGATCTGCGTCTGGCGCACCAGGGGCATGGTGTATTCAATGGGGTCTTCCAGCGTGAAGGTGCTGACCTTCATGGTGCTGATCTGCCGCAACGCGGTGTAGAGGGTGGTGGTCTTGCCGCTGCCGGTGGGGCCGGTGACCAGAATGACTCCGTGGGGTGCGCTGTAGGCGCCGCGAAACGCCATCTCGGTATCCGGCGCCATCCCCAGCGCCAACAGCGAGTGCGGCTGGGATTCGGGATCCAGGATGCGCGCCACGATGTTCTCGCCGAAGCGCGTCGGCAGGCAGGACACGCGGAGGTTGACTTCGCGCCCCGACACATTGACGACGGCTCGACCGTCTTGCGGCGTGCCCGGCTTGGCCAGGTCCATCCCCGCCAAGATCTTCATGCGCGTCGTCACGGCGGTTTCCATAACTTTCGGCAGCAGGAAGTCCTCCACCAACATGCCGTCCACCCGGGTCCGGATGCGCATCATGGATTGTTCCGGCTCGAAATGGATGTCGCTGGCGCCGGAATTGATCGCCTTGGAAATGAGTTGCGCCACCAGGCGGATGACCGGAGCGTCGGCACTAGTGGTGCCAAGCCGGCTGAGCATTTGCTCCAGCGACAGGGCGCCATCGCGCACCTTCTCGTCCAACGCCTTGCCGATGGATTCCTGGATCGTGTCCTCGGATTTGTAGTACCGCGCCTGAAAGGTCTGAATGTCCGCGTCAGTCGCTGCCACCACGTCAACATGCAATCCCGTGAACTGCTGGAGCGCATCCACGGCCGTCATGTCCGTGGGGTCGGACAGCGCCACCGTCAACGTCTTGCCCTGGCGGGAGAGCGGGAGAGCGTGAAACCGCTTGGCGAGGTGATGCGGCACCACTTGGATGAGGCTGCTATCCATGCCGACTTTGCCCACATCAACTCGCTTCACCCCCACTTGGGCCGCAAGGTAATCCGCCAGCGCCTCGGCGGAGACGAACCCCAGGCGGAACAGGATATGCCAGAAGCTGCCGCCGCTTTGCTTCCATTCGCGCAGCGCCAGTTCCAACTGAGCTTCGGTCAACAAGCCGCGGACCACCAGATCCTCGGCGGTCGGATTTTTGAGTTTTGGTTCCATAATGACTCTTGCTTTCGTTACTGTCACAGAGGGGGCAGCCGCACTCGTGCCGGACGTGCTACCTTGTGGTTCCGGACGATCCGGAAAGTTGCCTGGGAACAACCTGCGCCAAGCCCGCGTCGAGACGCTGGCCAGCGCGGCGCGCACCAAGATGCCCCGCATCTCGCGCCGGCTCAACTGCACCCGTTGCGCGGCCTCGAGCGGGTTCACGAGCCGCATCTTGCCGAGCGTCCGCGCCCCGATCAGCACCGGCCAGGCGCACGCCAGCTGCACCCGGAACTGCCCGCGCGGCAAGGCGCAAGCATAGGCCCAACCGGCGGCCAGATGTGCCTGGGCGACGTCGAGCCAGCCGTGATAGAGCGTTCGCAGGCGCGGCGCGCTTGCGGGTTCGAGCAGATCAACGGGCTGCAATCCCACGCTGGCCAGACGCTCCGCCGGCAAATAACACCGCCGTCGCCGCAAATCAGCCGGCAGATCACGCAAAATGTTCACCAGTTGCAAACCCTTGCCGAGACGAATGCCCTGGGCGATCAGCCAGGCGTCGTCCAGCGGCGCGCCGGGAAACAGATTTGTCCGGCACATCCGTGTCCAGAACTCCCCCACGCAGCCGGCGACGTGGTAAGTGAAGCTATCCAGTTCGGCTTCCGTTTGCAAAGCGATCATGCGCCGGGTGCCGGCCACCACCGGCTGGCCTTCAAACCGCCACAGGTCCAACTCCTGCCCGTTGGTGATGGTTTCCATCACCTTGCAAATGCTTTGCCGGTCCTCGGCCTCCAAGTCCGACAGCAGATACAAAGCTTCTTCCACTCGCTCCAGGAGCACCCGCGCCGGTCCGGCCACGGGCGCGGCCCCGGCCCCAGAGCCTTGCAAAAACCGTGCGAAATCACAGCGTTCCCCCGCCTCGTCCGCATCGCCCGCCCCGTCGCGCGGAACGCCAGTGGGCGGCCCGCGCCCGGCCACTAACAGTGGGTAATCAGCGGGCAAGTCGCAGACCGCGACAATCCGTCTGCGCAACTGCGCCAACGCCGCCAGACGCTCCGCGACGGGCACCGCCGCCGTTTCCGCGATCAAATCGGTGGTGCAAGCCAGCAGGTAGGCCAGGCTGACTTGTGGACGGATGGCCCCCGGCAACACGCGCATGGCCAGGTAAAACGGACGCGACACCTCCCGCAGGAGGGAAGTCAGTAGTTCGCGCTGGCTGGCCGTTGCCACGGGCGGACTATGGCCGAAGAGGGCCGGGGAAATCCAGCTTCTTGGGAAATTGTTTCTTGGCGCGGCGCGGTTTAGTGCGCCGGTCACGCCCGCGCTTGGTGCTGGCAGGCCGACTGGA
Organism: uncultured Verrucomicrobiota bacterium; assembly: GCA_903847485.1. Lineage (GTDB taxonomy): Bacteria > Verrucomicrobiota > Verrucomicrobiia > Limisphaerales > JAJXZI01 > CAINDV01. The sequence goes on along the minus strand of CAINDV010000264.1, from coordinate 1,084 downwards.
CGGCCGCCACCAAGTCATCCAGGGAAAAGGGTTTCTTGAGGAAGCGAAACGCGCCCAACTGGGCCGCCCGCCGCGCGATTTCCTCCCCGCCGTATCCGGTCATCATGATGACTTCGGCGGTGGGCCACTGGTGTTTGATTTCCGGGAGCAGTTGCAGGCCATCGCCGTCGGGGAGCAGCCAGTCGAGCAACACAACCTGCGGTTGGATGACCTGGTAGAACGCCCGCACGTCCTCGCCCCGGGGGGCGACACATACCTCATACCCCCGGGCCACCAGCGTGGCGCTCAGGAGTCCCCGAATCGTGATGTCGTCGTCCACGACCAGCACCTGGGATTTGGAACTGACGGGAAATTGTTTATTGTCGGTGTTCACCGTGAAACCTTGCGCCCAGCCATTTCCGCTGTCCAGCACATTTTTCCCCGCAATTCTGCCCATGAACCTCAAAATGCCTTCGTTGATTTCCAACAACTTGCGCATCTTGAGGTTCATGGGCGCAACGCGCGCAAAAAATTCGGGGTGGTCTCATTATGGAATGCAAATCAGGTTTTGTGCAGCCGGTCGGCAAGTCCCAAAGGGACGTTCGATAATAACCCAGCGTTTCAACGCTGTGGCAGGGATCCCGCCAGCAGCCAGTCCCGTCCGGGACGACAGAACACCGGCTTCCGTAAGGCTCCCAAACCAGCGGGTGAGGGTGCCCGGCAATGTGCTTGCGCAAAGAATCCTGGTGGGTGCGCTCGGATTCCCCCCCGACGTGGATCAGGCTCAGGCATCCTGACCCGTGGAAACTGGGTCAGGCTCTCTAAGAGCGTGTTTGAAAAGTCGCCCTACCGCGGCAGGCATTTTCAAATAGGCTCCAAGGCTGGCACAGGGCGTGGGACATCAGCGGTGGGAGGGGCGAGATTTCTGATGGAGACTGACTGCGGGTTAAGCCCGAACTCCGAAATAGACAGGCGGCGAAGAGTAGTGGGACAGGCATCCTGCCTGTCCAGTTGCGCGGTCGGTCACGGGGAAGATTTTTTCCGTAGGGCGAACCGCAACTGACCGGCTGGAAGCCGGTCCCACTACTCGGAGGCATTTCCACTT
>CAINDV010000263.1 GCA_903847485.1 uncultured Verrucomicrobiota bacterium | reverse complement strand
AGTCACCGACCCAGTCACCGACCCAGTCACCGACCCAGTCACCGACCCAGTCACCGACCCAGTCACCGACCCAGTTCAACGGGTTCTGTTTCTGCTCTCGCAACGCGAACTCGCCCCATCTGCACTTCAGAAGGCGATTGGTCTGTCTCACCGTCCCACATTTCGTCAAAACTACCTGCGTGCGGCAGAGAATGCCGGTCTCATCGAACGCACCCTCCCCGACAAGCCCAACAGCCGCCTCCAGAAATACCGCCTTACCGCCCAAGGCCGTGCCTGGCTCGCCCGGCATCCCTCACTAGCACCATGAAGTCCGCCCTCGCCAATTTCCAGAACCTCCCGCTCAAGGCCGCCGCCCGCCAGCTTCTCGCCAAGCTCGGCTACCAGAGCGATAAGTTCCTCGCCGGTGCCGGCTCCTCGCCGCAAGCCTTCCTCGATCTCTTCGGTTCCGGCCATGCCTTCGACCAGGCCAAAGCCCTCTTCGCTGAGTGGAAGACCGCCGACCTCCTATTCCAACTCACCGATCAGGAACTCAGCCGGGAGACCAGCCTCTTCACCGATACCTCGGTCAAAGCCAGCCTCCTCAAGTCCTACGTCTTCATCGCCATCGAGCTGACGGGCAGCGACTACGCCCGTGGCAAATTCTCCGCCATCGCCCGGCAGATCAATCGCCTCTTCCCCATGCCCGTCATGGTGTTCTTCAAGTGTGGCGCAGACATTCCTGTCTGCGATTCAGGGATAAAGGCAGACAAGAATGTCCGCCCCACTCTCACCATCGCCGTCATCAACCGCCGTGCCAACAAGCTCGACGAAACCAAAGACGTCCTCGGCAAAGTCACTCTCATCAGCGGCATTGACCTCGCCCAGCCGCACCGCGGCCACCTCGACATCCTCGCTTCGCTCGCACTGCCCAAGCTCGTTCACCCGCAGAAGAAACCCATCACCGACTTCGACACCCTCCACGCCGCGTGGGAACAGATCTTCAATGTCGAACTGCTCAACGAACGCTTCTACCGCGAGCTGGCCAACTGGTATTTCTGGGCGCTCCCGCAAGTCGAGTTCCCCGCCGACCTCGAACCCGACGACGAGAAACGCCGCGCCACCAGCCTCATCCGCCTCCTCACCCGCCTCATCTTTTGCTGGTTCCTCAAGGAAAAGAACCTCATCCCGGAAAAACTCTTCCATCCCACCGACCTCGCCAACATCCTCAAAGGCTTCGACCCCGAGAGCGCAACCAGCTCCACCTACTACTACGCCATCCTGCAAAACCTCTTCTTTGCCACCCTCAACCAGCGCATGGGCCAGGACGCCAAAGACCAGCCCTATCGCGCCTTCGCCCAGGACGAAGGCTTCGCCAAGAACCGCGCCACCTACGACATCAACAACCTCTACCGCTACGAGAGCCTTTTCCGCGACGAGCCGGCCGCCGCCCTCGCCCACTTCGCCGACATCCCCTTCCTCAACGGCGGACTCTTCGAGTGCTTCGACCGCACCGAGGACGGCACCAACAAAAAGCTCTACCTCGACGGCTTCTCCCGCCGCAAAGAAAAGCGCCCCACCGTCCCCAACCGCCTCTTCTTCGACAGCGGCGAAACCGCCAACCTCTCCACCGCCTACGGCGACACCAAGCGCAAGGCCGAGCGCGTCACCGGCCTCATTCACATCCTCAACCGCTACAAGTTCACCATCGTCGAAAACACCCCCATCGAGCAGGAAATCGCCCTTGATCCCGAACTCCTCGGCAAAGTCTTCGAGAACCTCCTCGCCTCCTACAACGAGGAAACCAAGACCACCGCCCGCAAGCAGACCGGCTCCTTCTACACCCCGCGCCCCATCGTGGACTACATGGTAGATGAGTCCCTCAAAGCCCACCTGGAGCAAAAGGTAGCCCAGACAATCCTGTCTGGGCATCCTTCTTCTGACTCTTCACCCGAAATCACAAAAACCCACCGAAACCTCCCCCACTGGACGAAAGACAACGCCACCTACTGGATCACCTTCCGTCTCGCCGACTCCTTGCCGCAGGAGAAACTGAACCTCTGGAAAGCCGAACGCGATGCCTGGGTGCGCTTGCATCCCGAACCGTGGGATGAAGAGCGATGGAACGAATACAACGAACGCTTCAGCGAACGTCTGGAAAACTGGCTCGACGCGGGCGCAGGCGAGTGCCCACTCCGTCGCCCGGAAGTTCGCGCGATCTTTGAGAACTGCCTTCGCCACTTCGATGGACAGCGCTACGATCTCATCGACTGGGTGATCATGCCCAATCATGTCCATCTCTTGATTCGCCCCCGAAATGGCCAATCACTTTCCAAAATCCTCCAAGGAATCAAAGGCGTCAGCGCGAAAGACTGCAACGCACTCCTGGGACGCACAGGACAAACCTTTTGGCAGGAAGAATCCTACGATCATATCGTCCGCAGTCAGGCCCAACTCGATCACTTTGCCCGCTACATCGCGGAAAACCCCGTGAAGGCGAAACTCAGAGAAGGGGAATATACGGTAGCCCGGACAATCCTGTCTGGGATTCAGCTAAACAATAGCCCGGACAATCCTGGCCGTGATTCATCGCAACAAGCCCAGACAGGATTGTCTGGGCTACGTTCCAAACTCGACCTCCTCTTCGCCTACACCGAGAAAGCGCCCGCCTTCACCCCCGCCGAAGTTGCCACCCTCATCGCCGCCATAGATGCCCTGAAAATCCTCGACCCCGCCTGCGGCTCCGGTGCCTTCCCTATGGGCGTCCTCCACAAGCTCGTCTATATCCTCGGCAAGCTCGACGAGAAGAACGAGCGGTGGGAGCAAATACGAATTGATGAGGCGCAGAAGATCACGGACGCAGAAGAACGCCGCAGAAAGATCGGAGAGATAGCCAGCAACTTCGCCGACAACAACGACGACTACGGCCGCAAGCTCTACCTCATCGAAAACTGCCTCTACGGCGTGGACATCCAGCCCATCGCCATCCAGATCACCAAACTCCGCTTCTTCATCTCCCTCGTCTGAGACCAGCAGACCAACCGCAACAAACAGGACAACTACGGCATCCGCCCCCTGCCCAATCTGGAGACTAAGTTCGTCGCCGCGAACAGCCTCATCGGCCTGCCGGAGATGACGCAAACCCTGCTCGTTGCCCCCCGCGTCGGCGTTATCGAAAAAGAGATCGAATCCCTATACCACCGCCACTTCTCCGAGCAGAGGCGCGATAAGAAGCTGGCCAATCAGCGCAAAGTCAAAAGCCTCCGCCAAGAGCTTGGGAAGCTACTCGCTGAAAGCGTCATGTCACCGGCGAAGGCGAAACATGTAGCTGAATGGGATCCATTCGATCCGCAATCCGCCGCCGATTTCTTCGATCCCCACTGGATGTTCGGGCGGTCACTAGCCGACGGCTTCGATGTCGTCATTGCGAACCCGCCTTACGTCCGGCAGGAAGCCATCAAAGACTTCAAGCCGTTGCTGAAGGCGCAAGGCTATGAGTGCTTCGACGGTGTGGCTGACCTGTTCGTTTATTTCTATGAGAAGTCGGTCAGGCTGCTGCGACCCGGTGGGGTGCTATCCTTCATCACGCCGAACAAATACTATCGGGCAGGTTATGGCAAAAAGTTGCGCGGCTTTCTCGCGCGAGAACTCACCCTGCTGCGGCTCATTGATTTTGGCGACGCTCCCGTGTTTGAGGCCATTGCCTATGCGTCCATCCTTGCGGGCGTTCGCACCAAGCCCAAGCCCGACGCCACCGCTCTGGCCTACACTTGGGAAAAGGAAATGACGTTCGACGGCATCGCGGAAGTCGTTGCCGAACGCGGACAGCAAGTCTTCCAAAGCGAATTAAAGCCAGACGGCTGGCGGCTGGAATCGCCTGTCGTTCTTCGGCTGCTGGAGAAACTCCGCCGAGCAGGAAAACCTCTTGGTGAATATGTGAAAGGACGGTTCTATCGGGGCATTCTCACCGGCTTGAACGAAGCGTTTGTGGTTGATCGCGACACACGCGACCGGCTGATTCGCGAACACAAATCGTCTGCTGCTGTTTTCAAACCATACCTGCGCGGTCGCGACGTGAAACGCTGGCAAACAGAGTTTGCGGACCAGTATCTCATCAAGATTGAGTCATCGGAAAACAAGGATCATCCGTGGTCAGGAAGAACTGAAAAGGAAGCAGGGAACATCTTTGCCGCTACCTACCCAGCAATCTACGAGCTGTTTGAAACATTTCGTTCCGCTCTCAAAGTTCGTTCCGACCAAGGGAAATACTTTTGGGAACTTCGGTCATGCGCTTACTGGAAGCAATTCGAGCAGACGAAACTCATCGTGCCTGCAATCTCCGGAACGGTGAATGTGGCGTTGGATCGGCAAGGTTTTTTCAGTAACAACAAATCGAGCATCTTTGTGTGCGATGACGCCGTATTTGTTTCAGCGGTCGTTAATTCCAAAGTGGCGTTTTGGTTCACGCAACAAGTCTTCGCAACGAAGCAAGGCGGCTTTTACGACTTTGAACCACGTTACTCTTCCCAATGGCCAATCCCCGCCGTTTCGCCCGCGCAAAAAAAGCCGCTGGAGCATTTAGTTGAGCGCATCCTTGCCGCCAAGCAGGCGAACCCCGCCGCCGACACGAGCACCTTGGAGCGCGAGATAGACCAACAGGTTTACGCCCTCTACGGCCTGACGCCGGAGGAAATTGCCATCGTGGAGGGCACCGCCCAATGAACCCGTTGCCAAGCCGCTCCTTCCGCTTGCGGCTCTTGAGGGCCAAAGGCCCGGCCCCATACCAGCCCAGGGCAACGCCCTGGGTAATCCGCCCCGAACGGCCAAGCCCTGAAGGGGCGGCCCAACCGCCGCGCCGGAACATGGCCCGCCCCCGAGGGCATGTTCCACCTCCACCCGCACCTAGGATACCAGCCGGTTCCACCCACGATCTGCCTCGCTCAAGGGATGGTTTTGCTGCCTTTGCGCGGGTGGCATAGTTGCGGGTGCTGCGACCCTTGAAAGCCAGCGTCAGCAATTACACTGACTGCGGCCGGAATTACTCGGATTACCCGGTGGGCGTCGGCCATACGTTGGTCATGGCGGGGGCCTCGTTGGCTGGGGGTGAGCCAACCGATCCGGCGGTTGGTATCGGCTACCACGATGGCTTTGCGGGTGTGCCGTTT
>CAINDV010000262.1 GCA_903847485.1 uncultured Verrucomicrobiota bacterium | reverse complement strand
GCACTGGCCCCAATTTCTCGTGTCTTTGCCGATAACCCATACGTTCAAGAAATTCGTGGCCCCGCGAATTTGTTGGGCAAGATGCCCGGATTCGCTCGCGAAGGACCTGCGCCAAGCCGCATGAAACCGTCACTCGCCAGTGTTTGAGTCACAAAGGTAAACTTTGGACATCGAATTGAGTTCTTCAATGCAGCCTCGGGAGATATCTCCAAAGCTTTGAGGCGGAACTTTAACAGCGACAGCAAAAGGTAGGACGGATAACCGATAAAGACATGGGCGATGACACGCTGCGTCAGCCGGTGCCGAACCGGATGAAGTTTAATCACACTCTTGCGGGCGTGGAAGGCGTTCTCGACGATATCTTTGTCAAAGTAAAGGCGCACCAGTTGCCCTTGGCCCAAGGGTGGGTGTAGCAAATACAGGAGCAGCCATCAAACTCCTCGGTTTGATCCAGCACCTGGGGCTGGAGTTTGCCGCGCCGTTCAAAATACTTGCGCAAGCCGGCTTGGATGGTTTTGCCTGCCTGCAAATGTTGTTGCGCCAGACGATTTCCTGGCGTCGCCAGTCGCGCGAATCGACTTGCTGGCGGGGGTGGAAGCACAGGAAGGCCGTGCCCTGGATCTGGTTGAGCGTGTAGGGGCGCGGGGTGACATAAAAGGTCGTTTTGTTTAACTGAACCCGGTCGGCCAGTGGCGTGTGGGTGGGTTGTTGCAGGAAGGGCCGCCAAAACTGTTTCACCGGCTCGGTGAGTGACAATCCGCCAATCGTTTCCCACTTAAGCGCCTTAATATCAGCCACATTCTATCCAGAAGTAATGCCGCGATCATAAATGATCGTGCCCGGCTTCAAGTCCTGACGCCCAAAGTAGGTGATCAAATCCTGCCGCGTCCGGGAGTCGGCAATATTGCTATCGAAGGGCTTGTGAAAAGTAACCACTCAGTAGAAACCACGAAATACACGAACGCAAACTGAAGCCATGCTGGAGGCCAAACTCGGATCACCGGCTGCACCTTCCAGTGACTGGTCCTCCATCTCAGGAGGGTGCGGCACCGCCTTTCTTCTCGTGTATTTCGTATATTTTGTGGTTCTACCCTCTGCATGGATACGGCTGAGAAGGTGGCGGGCGGGGCGACTGTTTCTGGCGGTGGCGTTGGAAAATGGGGTGCTTAGCGAATTACCCGCGCGTGAATAATCTCGCCTGAGTTCCGCGTTCCCCGCACATTGCGCGCGGTGAAATCGTTCGCTTATCTGTTGCGCGTACTCAAGCTGGCCCGGCCGTACCGGGTCCGGTTAGTGTTGGGCATCGCGTGTGGCTTCCTGGCCGGCCTGACTAATCCCATGCTTCTGGGCAGCGTGAAGCTGGTGGTGGACACCGTTTTCCCCACGCCCGGCACGCCCAGCTTGGCGGAGCAGGTGCAGCAAATGGCCTCGTCGCGCTTGGTCGGGGCCGACGTGAAGGCCGCTCCGGCGCTCCTGAGCCAACTGCAACAAGGCACGAACGAGTTCTCCCGCTTTCTCTGGAGTCAGATCCCGTCTGAGCGGCAGCAGTGGCTGGCGGCCACCAACATAACGCCCACGCAGATGCGAGACGGACTAGCCTTTTTCCTCGACACCACGTTGACAAACGGCCCGTTCTACCAGCCGCAGCGATTCACCGCAGTGTCGTTGTCTGCCGAGGCTCGCCGTTTGATCGCGCAAAATCCGCGGGGCGACGACTTGACCCGCCTCAATCGCCTGCTCCTGCAAGCTGCCTATCCGCAGGCCTTGGCGCAGCCCAAGTCCGCCTTCACCCGCGGCCTCGTTCTGCGTGTGGTGCCAGTGTTGCAGCAGATTGGCCCGCACTCCAGCCGGTGGTTCACCTTATTGGTCATCTGCACCATCCCACTGGCCATGCTGCTGCGCGGCCTGACGAGTTACCTGAACATCTATCTGATGAACTGGGTTTCGATTCGTGCCATCATGGATTTGCGCGAACGGTTATTCGCCCACTTGCTGGCGCTCTCGGCCGCTTTCTTCAACCGCATGAGCACGGGCGAATTGATGTCGCGCTTCACCGAGGTGCAGATCCTCCAGGGCACCATCAGCAACTCGCTCGTGGTCATCATCCGCGACCCCATCACAGTTTTCAGCCTGCTCGCCTACCTGGTGGCTCTGCAACCCCGGCTCACGCTGGTGGCCATCGTCGTCTTTCCCATCACGCTCATCCCGTTTGTCGTCTATGCCCGCAAGGTGCGTAAGACCAGCAGCGCGATGTATGCCCAATACGCCGACATGGGCAAGCTGCTCCACGAAACTTTCACCGGCTATCGGGTCGTCAAGGCCTATAACCTCGAACATAAGATGGTGGAGGAGTTCCGCCGCACGTCGCGCACGGCCATCGGGTTCTTCATGGGCATGTTACGCTCCGCGGAATTGCCCGGGCCGCTCATCGAGTTTTTCGGTGCCTTGGGCGTGACGGCCTTTTTCATCTATCTGGCCTTGTATGCGACCGGGCCGACCCCCGGCGACCTGCTCTCGTTCGTCGGCGGCATCTTCCTGATGTATGCGCCCATCAAGAACATCCTCAAGCTGCACGCTCAACTCGAACAGGCGAACGCGGCGAGCGCCTTCCTTTTCGACCTTCTGGAGACTAAGACCACCGTGCCCGAACCGGCGCAGCCCAAGCCCCTCAAGGCTGTCGGTGTGCCGCTCCATTTCGACAACGTCAGCTTTGCCTATGGCGAAAAACCTGTGCTAGCTGACTTCACGCTCACGGTCCACCCCGGCCAGCTCGTCGCGCTCGTCGGCAGCAGCGGTGCCGGCAAGACCACCGTTACCAGCCTACTGCTGCGCTTCTACGACCCCACTCAGGGCGTCATCCGCATTGGCGACACAGACATTCGCGAGGTTACTACGGCGGACCTTCGCAGTCAGGTCGCCGTCGTCACCCAAGAAACCATCCTATTCAACGACACCATCCGCGCCAACGTCGCCCTGGGCCGGCCCGGCGCGACCGACGCCGACATCGAAGCCGCCGTCCGGGGTGCTCACGCCTGGGAATTCGTTGCCGACAAACCGCAGGGCCTCGATACAATCGTGGGCGAAAAAGGCGTCAACCTTTCCGGCGGCCAGCGGCAACGTCTGGCCATCGCCCGCGCCATTCTGAAGCAAGCCCCCATCCTCCTTCTCGACGAAGCCACCAGTGCGCTGGACACCGGGTCCGAACGCGCCGTGCAGGCTGCGCTGGATGACCTGATGAAAGGCTGCACCACCCTCTGCATCGCGCACCGGCTTTCGACCATCCACCACGCCGACGTCATCGTGGTGATGGACCAGGGCCGCATTGTGGAGACGGGCACGCACAGCGAATTGATCCAGCGCGGTGGCACTTACCAGAAGCTCTACGAGATGCAGTTCCGCAAGTGAAACGGCGAAGCGGCGTGCGCCGGCGCGTGCAATAAGTGGAGGGGCGGAAAGTTGTCGCTAAGTCCGCCTACGGCGGCCCCGGTGGAAATGGCGCATGCTTGCCGATAAGAGTAGGGAGGTTTTTTCAAAACTGTAGGAGCCGACGTAAGGAGGCTAAGAGCGTGTTTGAAAAGTCGCCCAGCGGTAGGGCGAGGCTCCTGCCGAGCCTTTCGGCAAGATCGAATTGCCGCTGTCG
>CAINDV010000261.1 GCA_903847485.1 uncultured Verrucomicrobiota bacterium | reverse complement strand
AGTACGCCTGTGGGGTGGCTATCAACTCAGCGATTCTCAGTTTATGGCTCGGTCACTCTCCGCCGGTGGACAGGATTGTCCGCGCTCCCAGCCAAAATGAGAACTGCTGCCAAGTCGTGTCTTGAATTCGCCGCGTTCCGCTTTACCTTGCGGGTCGTGGCCCGGTCTGGGTCAGAGAGACGTGAGTCGGCGGAAGCTTTTTGAACCCGAATTCCGAAACTCGAAATCCGAAATCCGAATGAAATCTGAAATCCGAAATCCGAATCTCCGGTGCGCGGCGTCTTCCGCAAGACGCTATTCCCGGCGGTGTGCAGAAAGGCTGCTCGGCCTTCGAGCTTTCGGATTTCAGCCATAATCCAGCCAAATCATGGTGAAAAGCACCCGCCAGTGGTTGTCGGTGGAGGACCTTCGGAAAGGCGCCGAGGAAGGCGATGCCGAAGCGCAGCGTTATTTGGGCGTCTGTTATCAGACCGGCCAGGGCCTGCCGCCGGATCACGCGGAGGCGGTGAAGTGGTTCCGCAAGGCCGGCGAGCAGAACGACGCCGAGGCGCTGTGTTACCTGGGCGTGTGTCATCAGTTAGGCCAAGGCGTGTCGGCGGATTTGGACGAGGCGGCAAAGTGTTTCCGGGAGGCGGCGGAGCTGGGCGACCCGGCGGCGCAGTTCAACCTGGGCGTGCTTTACGAGACGGGTCAAGGTGTGCCGCAAAACCTCAAGGAGGCGGCGAAGTGGTATCAGCGCGCGGCCGAGCGGGGTGAACCGCAGGCGCAGTTCAATCTGGGTTGGTTTTACGAATCGGGCCAGGTGCTGCCGCAGGATTTCCAGGAAGCCGTGCGGTGGTATGAGCTGGCCGCCGAGCAGGAATGCGCGCCGGCGCAGTGTAACTTGGGCCTGTGCTATGAAACTGGTCGCGGCGTGGCCAAGAATGTCCAGGTGGCCAAAAAGTGGTTTCTGCGCGCCGCCAAACAGGGCGACAAGACGGCCCAATACAATCTCGGTCTTTACTACGCCAGTCAGGCTCCGCAGGAACCGCCCGCCGCCGACGTGACGGCGGACTGAGCCTGCCGGCTCAGTGCGGAGGTCAACGCACGCCAACCCCAATGAAAACAGCACTGCTAGTTCTCGATTGCCCTGTGGAATGGACGGCGCTGCGTCAGGGCTTGGCCCAGCCGGGATGGCAGGTGCTGGAGGCCAGCTCGCCGACTGCGGCTTTGGAGTTGACCTGCGGCTGTTCGCCGCGAGTGATTTTCTGTGAAGTGTTCACCGGGCGATTTGATGGTCTGTCGGCCTGCCGCACGTTGCGGAGCGCCTTTCCCCACGCCCGCCTCGTCGCGGTGGGCCGGCGGGACTGCGATTGTGACCGCCTCCAGGCCGCAGAGGCCGGCGCGGACGCAAGCCTCCCTTCAACGATGACGCCCGCCGAAGTCTCCGCGCTGCTCGCGGATTTGCCCGGCGACACCGCTTCGGTAGGGCAGTGGACCGCTGGCCGGTCCGGGACGCGCCTTCGCTTCTGGGGGGTGCGCGGTTCGATCCCGACGCCGGGGCCGACGACGCTGCAATACGGCGGCAACACTTCCTGCGTGGAGGTGCGCGCCGCCGGGGAAATCATTGTGCTGGACGCTGGCACTGGCCTGCGTTCGCTTGGCCGGGCGCTGGAAGCGGAATTTAAGGGCCGCCCCTTGAGCCTCACGTTGCTGATCACGCACACCCACTGGGACCACATTCACGGACTGCCGTATTTTCTGCCGATCTACAAACCCACGACGCGAGTGCGAATTCTTGGCTACGAAGGCGCGCGCCGGGGCCTCGCCAGCATCCTGTCGGCGCAAATGGAAAGCCCCTACTTTCCCATCGGCTTGGACAAGTTGCCAAGCACCGTCGTGATTGAGGAATTGCGCGACCTGGAATTCCATGTCGGTCCGGTGCGGGTGCAAGCCCGCTGCGCCAACCATCCCGGCCTCTGCATGGGCTACCGGCTGTTCACACCCGACGGGTCAATCGCTTTTTTTCCGGACAACGAAACCGGCTTTGCCCACTGGACCTTGCCGCCCCACCCGGGCTGCGTGGCCGTCGGCGAAGACCAAGCGACCTACGAAGAGCGGTTGGTCGAGTTTCTCCGCGGCGTGGACTTGTTGATCATGGACGCCCAATACACCGTGGCGGAATACCAGAGCCACACGGGTTGGGGTCATGGCTGCGTGGACGACGTGGTGGCGCTGGCGCTCAAGGCGCGGGTCAAGAAACTCTTCCTCTTCCACCACGACCCTGATCACGACGACTACCAAGTCGCACAAATCGTCGAGCACGCCCGGCAGATTGTGGCGGCGCAAGGCCGGTCGTTGGTCGTGGAAGCCGCCCGGGAAGGCCTGACCGTCGAGTTGAAACCCGCTTGAGCCAACGCGTCGAACCGTGGCCACTTCGCCGGGCACCCGCGAATAATCGTGAATACAAAACGTCCGCACTGTGCTAACTTGCCGCCGATGATGAAGATGAATTTTATGTTCTACCGCCGCCCAGCAATGGCCTTGGCGCTGACCTTGGCCGCCCGCCTTGCGCTGGCGGACGTTCCGGCTCCGGCCACCAACGCCAGCCGCACGCTCACTAATACCGCCGCTCCGGCCCTCACGGTCAATCTGCGTCCCGGTGAGAGCGATGGCCGGGTCGCGAACCTGACCGCCATGCTGCTCCAGCGCAACCATTACTCGAAGCGCGAGTTTGACGACCAGTTGTCCAAGGAGTTTCTGGAGGAGTATCTCAATACCCTCGACTCGCAGCACCTGCACTTCTTGGTGTCTGACATCGCCGGGTTTGACGGTTACCGCACTCGCCTGGACGAACTGACCATCAGGCGCGGCGACACCTCGCCGGCGTATGTCATTTTCAACATGTTCCTGCACCGCATGGACCAGCGAGTGCGGTATTGCCTCGAACTGTTGCAGACCAACCGTTTCGAATTCACCAACGACGCCAAGGTTTCCTTCAACCGCAAGGAAGCGCCGTATCCCAAGACCATCGCCGCCGCCCGGGAACTCTGGCGCGAGCGTCTGCTGGCTGAATACTTGCAGGAGAAACTCGACAAGCAGACCCCCGCCCAAATCGTCGAGACGCTCACCCGCCGTTACCAGCGCATCCTCAAGACCTTCAACGAATGGGACAGCGAGAACGTACTGGAGATTTACCTCAACGCTTTGGCGCACGTCTATGATCCCCACTCCGACTACATGGGCAAGAGCGTGCTGGAAAACTTTGCCATCCAGATGAACCTCTCCCTCTTCGGCATCGGTGCCGAACTCCGCTCCTTGGATGGCGTGTGCAAGGTCAACAAGCTCATGCCCGGCCCTGCCGAGCGGAGCAAGAAGATCAAGGTGGGCGACAAAATCGTGGCCGTCGCCCAGAGCAACGCCCCGCCGGTGGACATCATGGACATGCCTTTGCCCAAGGCCGTCAATCTCATCCGCGGCCCCAAAGGCACCGAGGTGCGCCTGACCATCGTCCCCGGCGATGCCGCCGATTCCTCCACCCGCAAGGTCGTCACCATCATCCGCGACGAAATCAAACTCGAAGACCAGGAAGCCAAGGCCAAGCTCGTTGAACTGCCGCGCAAGGACGCGCCGCCGCTCAAGGTTGGGGTCATTGATCTGCCGTCGTTTTACGCCCCGATGGATCTTGGCACGGCCAACGGCAAGGGCGAGCCGCGCAGTACTACCACGGATGTCGCGAAGCTCTTGACGAAACTTCAGCAGGAAGGCACCCAAGGCATCATCCTCGACCTGCGCCGCAACGGCGGCGGCTCGCTGGAGGAAGCCATCGCGCTGACCGGCCTCTTCATCAAGAAAGGCCCGGTCGTCCAGGTCCGCGATTGGGATGGCAAGGTCAACGTCAGCGAGCCGCCTGAAGACCGCCTCCTCTATGACGGGCCGCTGGCGGTGCTCACCAGCCGCTTCAGCGCCTCCGCCTCCGAGATCGTTGCCGCCGCGTTGCAGGATCACCAGCGCGCCTTGATCGTTGGCGACCGTTCCACCCACGGCAAGGGCACGGTGCAAAGCCTGAATTCGCTCAAAAACTTCATCCGGCCGGAGTTCCTCGGCACCAACGACCCCGGCGCCCTCAAGCTGACCATCCGTAAATTCTACCGGCCCAGCGGCGAATCCACCCAGTTGAAGGGCGTCGTCCCCGATGTCATACTGCCGTCCGTCAACAACGTCCTCGAAGTCGGTGAATCCTCCCTCGACCACCCGATGCCGTTGGGGGATCCCATCGCCAGCGCGCCCCATGAAGACTTGCACCGCGTCGCACCGTACCTCGAAGAACTTCGCCACCGCTCGGAGGCGCGCATCGCCGCCAGCAAGGATTTCGCCTACGCCCGCGAGGACATGGGCCTCACCGAGAAGGCACAGGCTGAGAAGAGCGTTTCCCTGAGCGAAGCGGTGCGCCTCAAGGAAAAGGCCGACGCCGATGTCCGGCAGAAGGCGCGCAAGAAAGAACGCGCCGCCCGCCCGCCAACCGACGAGAAAACCTACGAACTCACGCTCAAGCTGGCCAGCCAGCCGGGCTTGCCGCCGCCCGTAGTCAAAACCAATTCCGTCGCCGCGACCGGCAAAACTCCCGGCCTGGATCGCTCTCCTGTCGTCGCTGCTGCGGTCGGCACCAACTCTGCCTCCGTCGCCAAGCTCGACCAACCGACGGGTGCAGACGGAGCCGTCAAGTCCGCCGAGGACGAAGAAGACACGACGCCGGCGAGCGATTACACGCTCACCGAGGCCGAGGCGATTCTCGCCGATTACATCGCCCTGCTCGCGAAAGGCTCCGTCGCCACCGTGAACCCGCCGGCTGAAACCCGTTGACGCTCCGCCGGAAAACCCGACCCTCCTATGACTACGAACCGTTGGTTTCAGAAGGTTGCCCTGGCCACGGCTTTGATCATCGTCGTCAGCGCTTGGGCGGGCAACGAAGGTCAGGTCAAGCAGCGCGCCAAGAATCTGCGCGACAATCTTAGCGAAAGCCCGCCTGCCGCTCCCGGTTCCCCCGGCACGCCTGCAACGCCGCCCCCACCGCCGAAGCTTTCGCCCGCCCAAGCTGCCGTCGGGCGTATCCAGACGGAGCTTGGTGCCATCGTTGCCAAGGGTGAAGCCACGGCCGAGCAAAAGCAGCGGCTGGCCCAGGCGCTCCAGAGCGCCGCGCTCACCGGCGGCAAACCGGGCGAGGCTTCCACCCAGACGTTCGCCGACAATCTCGCGGACGCGATTGCGGGAAAATCGCTCTCCGCCCAGAGCCGCGCCCAACTCGCTGTCAATCTGAACTCCGCCTGCAACAGCGCCCAGCTTGCTACTGATCAGTTGGCCAAGATTGTCGCCGACGCCCAAGCCGTGTTGCGGCTGGCTGGCGTGCCCCGGCGCGATGCGGCCGACTTGGGCGACCAGCTCAAGGTTCTGGCCAACGAGGTCCGCAAGGCCGCCGCCAAGTAGCCGCGCATGAAGCGCCCTTCGCACAACGTCTGTTGGGCGCTTCCACCCTCCGCACCCTGAGCCGACAACAAGAGCTGTGACCCACAGCGAGATTCCAATCATCCAGCCGCCTCCCCTGCTACGACCGTCTCGGTGGCCTTACTTGGTGTGCGTGCCTTTCTGCGCGCTGGCCTACACGGTGTTCTGTTTTGGATTTGCTTTGGATGCTTGGGGCCGCCGCGGTGAAGCGAAGCCGTGGTGGTGGGATGTGGCTGGTGTGCTGGCAATCCCGGGCTTGTTTATCCCTCCCTACATCGGTTCGCCGTTGTGGGGTGGAGTTATGGGTTTCGGCCTCATCCGACTGGTCCGGCGGATTCGAGGCCGCCGTCTTCCTTCTGCTTCACCGCACGATTCTCACATGTGAATGCAACGCCTAACAAGTCGGTGGAGACGAACTACCGCCCCGCTTGTCCGTTCAACTTTGGGCAGCAATTCGAGAGCGCCTCGTGCGCTCCACCGTTTCTGTCGGCGACGGTCGCTCGCCTCTGGCGTCCGACCTGCGGCAAGAAAGGCATGTGGTTCTCTGGAGATTTCGGGCCGTTCTGTTCGCAGCGGTGCAAGCTGGTGGACCTTGGTAAATGGCTTGGCGGCAAGCTCGTTATTTCCGAATCGCTGCGGCCTGAGCATTTCGCGGCCTTTGCCGAGTTGCCGCCGGGCGACCACCGGGACCGGCCGGAGTTGGGTGCCTGATTTGCGTTCCTCGCCGTGCGCCGCATATTGCTGCTCGCCGACGGCTTGCTATGAAATTTCGATCCACCCTCATCCTCACCGCGCTGCTGACGGCGGCGGCGGTCGCTTCATCCACATTCACCATGAAATCTTCTGACATTTCCACTCACCCCACGGAACGCATCACTCTGGGCGGCGGCTGCTTCTGGTGCCTGGACGCCATGTTCAAGACTCTTCCGGGCGTGAAATCCGTCACCAGCGGCTACGCCGGTGGCCGGGTGCCCAATCCGACCTACAAACAGGTTTGCGCCGGCGACACCGGTCATGCCGAAGTGGTGCAGGTCGAGTTCGATCCCGCGCAAACCACCTTGGGCAAGCTCCTCGACGCCTTCTGGGACGCGCACGATCCGACCACGCTCAACCGCCAGGGCGCTGACGTCGGCACGCAGTATCGCTCGATCATTCTGTTCGCCAGCGACGCCCAGTGGGCCGTTGCGGAAAAGTCCAAGGCGGAGGCGGCGAAGAGCTTCTCCCAGCCGATCGTCACCGAGATCGTGGCGCTGAAGGAATTCTTCCCAGCCGAAGGTTACCACCAGGACTACTTCAACAAGAATCCCCACGCCGGTTACTGCCAGGCCGTCATTGCGCCCAAACTAAAAAAATTCACGCACCGCGAGGCCAAACCCTGACGCGGCGCTTGAACTTCCGGCGGTTTCGCGTATCCGTTGCTCATGGCGATGCGCTCTGCATCAAGGCTGCCGGTCGCGGCGGTCCTCTTGGCTATCGGGCTTGCGGTGGTTTGCGCCACCGCGAGGGCCGAGGCAGCGGCTGAGGAAATCTGTCTCCACTCCGATGGGCGAGCGGGTGCGACCAGCGGCTCGCCCATTCGCCCATTCGCCCGTTCGCCCGTTCGCCCCCTCGCTCCCTCGCCCCCCCGCCCCCTCGCCCCGCAGGACACCGAACCAGCGGTCGTGCTCTACGAAGTCGGCCGTCCGCGCAATGAATTCAGCCGCCGCATTCTGACGGCCGCCGTCACGGTCCAGCTTGCGGACGGTGCCAAGGTGGATTCGTTGGTCAAAGCCACCGGCGCGGTGGGAGCCCGGCCTGCGGTGGGGTTGCGTGGTTGGTTTGTCTTTCGGGCTGCGACAGCCAGCGATTCTTTCGCGCTGGCTGCCCGACTGCGCGCCCAGCCTGGCGTGTTAAAGGCGGAGCCGCAACTGGCCCGCCTGCGCCAGTCCAAGCATTTGCCCGACGACGAGTTTTTCCCTAGCCAATGGCATCTGCTCAACATTGGGCAGACCGGTGGGCTGGCCGGCGTGGACATCAACGTCACCAACGTCTGGGACACCTGGCGCGGGGCTGGCTGTGTCATCGGAATTGTGGACACGGGCTTTGAAACGAATCATCCCGACCTCGCCCCCAATTACCGCGACGACCTCAGCAGGAATCTCGACGGCAACCCCCTCGATTCCGCCGCCAACTGGCACGGCACGCTGGTGGCTGGCCTGGCCGCCGCGCGCGGCGATAACTCCACCGGCGTCGCCGGCGTGGCTTACGAGGCGGGCCTGGCCGATCTGCGGATCAGCGAGATGAGTTACGACGCGCAGGAGGCCGAGGCGATGGCCTTTCGCAACGACGCCATCCAGGTGAAGAACAACAGTTGGGGCGCGCCCGACGCCACCTTCTATGAGCCGCCCCAACTGGATGGCCCTGGGTTCCTCACGGTGGCCGCGCTGGCCGACGCGACGGCGTCCGGTCGCAATGGCCTTGGTGAAGTTTACCTCTTCGCCGCCGGCAACGGTCGCGCACACGGTGACAACGCCAACTACGACGGCTACGCGAATTCCCCTTTTGTCATCTGCGTGGGGGCGGTGAACGATCTGGGCGAGCAATCTTCCTTTAGCGAATCGGGCGCCTGCCTGGCGGTGTGCGCGCCGTCGGGCAGCGGCCCGTCAGCTTGTGATGGCGGGCGGGCGCGGCTGGCCACCACCGATTTGACTGGCGACTTTGGCCTTAACACCAACGGCGTCCCTTGCGACTTGGCCAACGTGGACTACACCACCAACGCCACCGGCACTTCTGCGTCCGTGCCGGTGGTGTCCGGCGTTGCCGCGCTGGTGTTGCAGGCGCGGCCTGAGCTGGGCTGGCGTGACCTGAAGGAAATCCTGATGCGCTCGGCGACGCGGGTAAGCCCCAGCGACCCGGAGTGGGCGACCAACGCTTCCGGCCTCGCCACGAATCCCAAGTTTGGCGCCGGGCTGGTCAATGCCGGTCAAGCCGTGAGCCTGGCGGCAAACTGGCTGCCCATGAAGGCGATGACGCAAGTTTCCTGGCTGCAAACCAACCTCGGTATGGAGATCCCCGATAACGATCCGGTCGGCACGAACGCCACTTTTCTCGTTCCTCAAGCCGGCTTTCGCGTCGAAACGGTGGTCCTGACCGTCACGATTGCGCACGACCGCTGGGGGGATTTGGCGATCAAGCTGATTTCGCCCAGCGGCATTGTCAGTCCGCTCGCCGAGCCGCATCCGTCCAAGGGTATTGGCGGCATTCCTGGCTGGGCGTTCACCTCGATCCGCAACTGGGGCGAAGACTCCTGCGGAGAGTGGACCGTGCAAGTCGCCGATCTGGCTCAGGATTTTGTCGGAACACTGGACGCGCTCCGGTTGGATTTCCTCGGTTCGGTGCCGGTGGCGCTTGCCTTGGTGAAGACCAATGCCGATGCGCTCATCGCGCTCAGTGTGTCCCCGGCCAACTGGCCGTGTCAGAAGTACGACCTCGAGGCCTCGCCCGATCTCACGGCGTGGACTTTCATCACAACCTTGCAAGCGGACCTGACCGGACACGCTTTCTGGATAGATACCAGTGCTCTTGAAGCGGCGCGCTTTTATCGGGCTGTTCCCGCGCGCTGAAGGGCAGGGTGCGATCAGACGGATCAGACCGATCGGACTGACTAGACCGGTCGTGGAGTTGTTGCTCAGCCAATCCACCCGCTGAACCGGGCTAATTGCACCAGCAGGTAAGCCATGAGAGCGCTGGCGGGAATGGTCAAAACCCAGGCCCAGAGAATGCGCTCGACGACGTTGAATCGGAGGGCGTTGAATCGTTTCGCGCAGCCGACGCCCATGATGGAAGTGGTGATGGCGTGCGTGGTGGAAACCGGCATGCCGAAGTAGGCCGCCACGGAAAGCACGGTCGCAGCGGAGGTTTCCGCTGCGCAGCCGTGGACCGGCTGGAGGCGGACCATTTTGTGGCCCAGCGTTTTTATGATGCGCCAACCGCCGGCGGCGGTGCCGGCGCACATCGTCAACGCACAAAGCACCTTGATCCAAACGGCGATTTGCAGCTTCTGGCCCGCCGCCGGCTCGGGCATGCTGAGAAAACTCAACCAGCCGGGCAGATGATCGAAGGTGCCGGCGGTGGTGGCGGTCATCAGGGCCAGCGCGATGATGCCCATGGTCTTCTGGGCGTCGTTGGTGCCGTGGCTCAGGCCCATGTAGGCGGAACTGAACAATTGGAGTTTGCCGAACAGGCGGTTCACCGTCGCGGGCCGCCAGTGGCGCAGCCAGAAATACATCAGCCCCATCACGGCGAACCCGAGCGTGAACCCTGCGACGGGCGAGATGATCATGGGCGTCACCACCTTCCAGAGCAGTCCCTTACCGAGCCACCAATGCTTCGTGCTGGGATCCGACCAGACGATGACGGCCCAGTCGTGATGAGCCGCAGCCAGCGCGGCCCCGCACAAGCCGCCCACCAAGGCGTGGGACGAACTCGAGGGCAGGCCGAACCACCAGGTGAGCAGGCTCCAGAAGGTGGCCGCCAGCAGCGCGCAAATGAGGATCTCCGAAGTCACCACCTTGGGATCCACCAAACCGGAGGCAATGGTCGTCGCCACGGCGGACCCCATGAAGGCGCCGAGCAGGTTGGTCGCCGCCGCCAGCATGACGGCCTGCCGGGGCGAAAGCACCTTCGTGGCGACCACGGTGGCGATGGAATTGGCCGTGTCGTGAAAGCCGTTAATGTAGGTGAACACCAACGCGACCAAGACGACGATCAGGATCAGAGTCATCGCAGCGCGGCGCTCAGGAGTTTTTCAGGACGATGTGGGTGACGACGTTGCCGGCGTCGCGGCAGCGGTCAATGACCTTCTCCATCAGGTCGAAGACGTCGCGGATGACGATGGCGCGCAAGGCCTCGTAGCGGCCGCTGTAAAGCTCCTTGAGGAACTCCAGCATCAGCCGGTCGGCGTCGCCTTCGACGAGTTGCAGCTTGTCGCTGATGGCCTTGAGTTCATCCAAGTCGTCCATGCGGCGGAGGTGCTTCACCATGGCCAGCACGGCGTCGGTGGCCTTCTCCATCTTCTCGGCCAGCGGGGTGAGGTCCACGCCTTCGAGGTGCTGCGCACCCATTTGGTAGCGCGCGGCGAGCTTCTCGGCGCTCTTGGGAATCTTGTAGAGCGCCAAGGCCAGCGCCTCGATGTCCTCCCGGTCCAGGCCGGTGACGAAAGTCTTCACCAGTTCCTCGCTGATTTGCTCCGCGATGCGCTTCTCCTTGCGGCGCGAGAGTACGAGATCTTCCCGGTTGAGGATCCTGCCGCGGGACTTGATGAGTTTCAGAACCAGACGGACGCTTTCATGCGCTTCCTGCGCGGCGTCCTCCAGAAGCTGGTAGAACTTGTCGCCTTTGCCGAGGAGTTGTTGCAACGAGAACATAACGCGGAGATTCTGTCTTAATTGGCCCGCAGGCCAATCAAAATCGCACGGTCGGGACCACCGGCGATCTGGCTCAAAAAGAATGTTACCGAAGGCAGGGTGTGGGCTGGCTGGAACGGCCCCACAAGGTCAAAATCCTCAACGAACTGGTCGAGCTTTTTGGCTGCCACCGCAAGGCGGCCATCCGCGCCCTGCGGCCCAAGCCGGCGGTCGCCGCACCGTTCGTGCGCGGTCGGCCCAAGGACTACGATCCGGATAAACTGCTGCCCCCGCTCAAGGT
>CAINDV010000260.1 GCA_903847485.1 uncultured Verrucomicrobiota bacterium | reverse complement strand
GGGGCGGGCCTATGAACGGACCAGCCTGATTGTGACGACCAATCTGCCCTTCGAGCAATGGACCGAAGTGCTGGGCAGCGAGCGGTTGACCGGGGCGCTGCTCGACCGGTTGACCCACCAGGGCATATCCTGGAGGCCAACGGCCCCAGTTACCGGCTGGTTGACCTCGTTTTGGGGGGTGCTCAGGTGCCGTTTGATCAAGTCCTGGTTACAATTTTGACCCGAACTGGCGGCACCAAGACGGCACCGCCGACCACACTACCTGAAAAGCCTAGTGTTTTCACATATGTTCACTGCCCACCGGATGCACCTTCGGTGCGTACAAAACAAGGTAAATAGCGGCATTGCTAATTGTAAGTGAGCCACTTGCGCTGTATACATTTTGTATACAAAGCACGGGTTTTTGCCACGCAAACGCAAGCCAGACCGTGCTAAAACCGTGTATACACCCACACACGATGCCCAAATACGACCTGCGGCTGGCAGCCGGCTCCGCCCTGACGGCTCAGCGGCGCAAACGGGCGGGATCGCTTCGCCGCTACCCGGTTTATACCTCGCACTCCGCGTTTGAGCCGAGCTGGTTGCGAACCGCTAACGGCAAAGAATCACCCAATTCTTGAACAGAAAGGCGGCGGCTGCGTCGGAAGGCTTGATAACATTGATCTGTATGCCGACAGGCCCCACCGCCTCTCACACGACAGACTGTCAAGACCAACCGCTCCTCTTTCAAGATCTTAGCCGCCTCCGCGTCCACGCCCAGCAAGGCGGCTTGTGCGTGGTGCTCGGCGAACCGGGCACCGGCAAAAGCGTCCTCAAACAGACCCTCCTCAACGCCGGTCGTCATGCGAAGTCGGCGGGTGTCGGGGTGTCGTTTGATGTCAGCCGATCCTTTCATCGCTTCTCAGTCCATTCGACCTGATGCATCGCCAGATACCGTTCCACGGCCTGCTCGATGGTGGGGAAGAAGTTCTCGGTGCCGAGCCGTGTTAGATGCCGGCTTACTGAAGGCCACCGCCGGGATGGTGATGACCCCGTTCTGCCCCACGACGATCTTCCGATCCGCTTCCGCAATGCACGCCTTCGTAACCGCATGGACCTCCATCGACTCATTCGCCTCGATATAGGCCTTATCATAGTGGAGGTAGCGATTCACCGGATCCACGGTGGCCGGAGCATCCGCCTGAGCCTTGAGATTGCTCTGCGGAATCGGCACGGCATGCTCCAGGCCGGTAGCCAGCGCCAAGCGCTGCAGGCCGCATCGGACCTCACTTATTCTCCAGCCATTCCTTCTGGCCGGCCTCCAGGCTTGCCTGCGTGCAGGCAGTTGGGCTTACGCGGATGCGGTAGTGGAGGCTGAATTCCCCATGCGCCGGCACCGAGCGGGGTTTGGGCGCGAGCAGCGCCTGACAAATGAAGGGCATTTGGCTGGAATCAATGATGTACCACGGCGCATCCCCGTCGGTGTTGGCTGGGTCGGAGAAGAAGGCGAGGCTGCCGAGGCCGCGCGCGCCGTCGCTGAAATTACAGGCGACCGCCGCGGCCTTGGGCCGGGCGCGATGGCTGACAAACCGCTCCACCGGTCCGGCGGTGGTGACCACAGACATGGTGACTGGCAGTGGAATCATGCGTGCGCTCAACCCGGCGTAGCCGCCGTTCACCTGACCGCCCGGTTCGCCCGGCATCGGTGTACGCTCGAGCACCAAGTCTTTGTCGCCAACCGTAAAGCGCGCCAACCAGTCGATAAAGAAACCGCCATCGGACGCGCGCGAGGAAACTTGCAGCTCCCGGAGTTCCGTCATCTCGGTCTCGCCGGAAGGATTCACGTAGCCGAGCTTCAAGCGGATGGTGGCCCGCCCGTCCGTCCGCGTCTCAATCGTCGGCGGGTCCCAGCGGGTTTTGCCCTGCGCGTTGCCAGCGCTGTCTTCCTCCCAATAATTCACATGCCGCGCGTCGTTGGGGTGGTTAATGTATTTCCAGGAGAACCACAGCGCGTAATGCCACGGATGGTCCACGGGTTTGAAGTTGGTCAGAGGCGCGTTTCCCCCTGGGGCCACCGGATGGAAAAACGGTTTGCCCTTGCCGGGGTCGAAACTGAATCGCCAGAAAACATTCGTGCCGCAGACCCACGCCAGGCTTTTGTCGTCGCGCTGCCACTCGCCGCGCGCGGCGGTCTGAAACAAACCCAGGGAAAGAAGTCCGACGGAAGCGGCCTTAAGAAGTTTCATCGTGTGAAGAAACATGGTGCTGGTCTTTCTCATTCT
>CAINDV010000259.1 GCA_903847485.1 uncultured Verrucomicrobiota bacterium | reverse complement strand
TCCTGCAAAGCGGCGTTGACCCGGTCCCGGTCGTCAGCGTGGATGGCTCCCGCAAAGGATTGCGGGTGTTGGTAGAGGCTCGCGCACGTCCGGCCCCAGATTCGCTCAAACGCGGGGCTGACGTATAGGATCCGGTCAATGGCGGGCGTGCTAATCCAGAAGACATCGTGAATGTTCTCCGCCAGGAGCCGGAACTTGGTCTCACTCTCCCGCAACGCCGCCTCCGCCTGCTGGCGTGCGGTGATGTCGGCAAATGTTACCACCGCCCCTACCAGCCGCCCCTGTTCATAGATAGGCGTGCTCGCATACTCGACGGCGAAGCGGGTGCCATCCTTACGCCAGAACACCTCGGCGGCCGAACGCTGCACGGTTCCGTCCCGATAGGCGGCGTAGATAGCACACTCTTCTTTGGGGTATGGGCTGCCGTCCGCTTTGGTATGGTGCCAGGCGCTGTGGCTCGGTCGGCCAAGCAACTCTTCGGCAGCATAGCCCAGCAGCTTGGCGGCGGCCGGGTTGACGAAGGTATGGTTACCCTCCGAATCCAACCCCAGAATCCCTTCCGCCACCGCGCCTAGTATAAGTTCATTCTTCTGACTGAGTCGCGCCAGGTCTTCCTCCGCCTGCCGGCGCGCGGTGATGTCGCTAAGCACGATGCGGAGTGTGGACGCGCCCTCTTTCTCCGCGGCCACGGTGGCGGCAAGGTGCGCCCAGAAGGGCGTGCCGTCGCTCCGCACCATCCGAAACTCGCACGCCTGCGGTTCCCCGGTGGCCAAGAGTTGTTGCCGGTGCCGGTAGTAAGTGTCCCGGTCCTCGGGGAGAATGAACTGGGAGAGCGGCTGCTTCACCAACTCGCTCCGTACCACGCCCAGCAAGGTGGCGACGGCCAGGTTGCTCTCGAGTATAAGTCCTGACTCCGTGACGGTGACATAGCCCACCGGGGCCAGGTCGTAGAGGTCGAAATAGCGTGCCCGGGCGGCGTCCAGCGCCGCTTGCGACTGGCGCAGTTCTTCGGCCTGCATCCCTAGTTCGACATGGTGAATGCGCAGCGTATCTTCCGCCAGCTTCCGCGCCGTGTTCTCCCTCTGCAAGGTCTGGTTCGCGATTTCCAGCCGCTCCCGGGCCGCCACCGCGTCAGCCATCAGGTTGAGAGTGGCCAGGTGAGCCTGGTTGGCAGCGGCGTAACTGTGCTTTAATTCCTCCGCCTGAAGGTGCAGCGAGCGAGTCAGGCACTGGATGCGGACGTAGGACTGTACCCGGGCGAGTAGTTCGCGGTTCCCTATGGGACGACCAATGTAACCATCCGCCCCTAACTCCAGCCCCTCGGCCTGTTGGTCACTCTCCGCGTGGGAGGCCGAGACGATAACTACGAGGCTATCCGCCAGGGCCGGATCCTGCTTGATCTGGCGGCAGACTTCGGTGCCATTGATGCCCGGCAGGTCGTGATCTAGTAACAGTAAGTCCGGCCGGTGGTTCTGGGCGGCCAGTAGCGCGGCCTCGCCGCTGGCGGCCCGGTCCACGGTGTAACCCGCCTTTTCCAGCAACCGCGCCGTGCCGGCCAAGACGTCGGGATCGTCGTCCACGAACAGGATTCTAATATCGGAAGGGTTCATAGGTGTGTCCGCGGAGCATGGCTTGGCTCAGGTGACAAGGGCACCGCCGGTGGCTCGTCGCTGAGCTTCACGAAGGTAGGGATGTTGACAATGAGCCAATGGAAGAAGGGGTAAGTCTCGGCGAAGGTGGCCGGGGCGAGCCGCTCGCGAGCCAGCTCGACGAAGGTATCCAAGTTGGCGGCCCAATAGGTGGTGTGGAACCCGTGGGCGCGGTAGGCCCGGAAGACCCACAGCGCAGTCTGCGCCAGCACCGCTGGCTCATAGGCCAGGAACATCGCGCCCATGAACCGGCAGAAGTTGCGACTGTTGTCCTGCATCATCGGCAGGTTGCCGGGGCCGATTAGTTTGTCCAAGTCCGGCCGGGCCGCCATCCGGCGGTTGAGCTCCTCGGCCAAGCCCTCCCGCGCGGCCTCGAATTCGGCGGCGGCGGCGGCGGACGGTTGCCGGAGTTGGGTCGCGGTCTGTAACAGGTATGTCAAGTTCATAGGTGACGATTGTAACAGGGTGAATGTGAAGTTAAACTAAAATCTGTGGGAGCCCAGGGGAGGAGAATCCCCCGGTCGTGGACCGCGCCTTGGGGCCAGGAACCAAAGCGTAGCGGCGTCTCGGCAGAGCGCCGCACCCTGCCTACGAGTCTCGATATG
>CAINDV010000258.1 GCA_903847485.1 uncultured Verrucomicrobiota bacterium | reverse complement strand
CTCAGAACTCCTGAGAGCGTGTTTGAAAAGTCGCCCAGCGGTAGGGCGAGGCTCCTGCCGAGCCGTTCGGCAAGGTCGCACTGCCGCTGTCGTTGAGGCTCGGCAGGAGCCTCGCCCTACCACGGCCGGCATTTTCAAACAGGCTCTAAGCCGTGAGCACGAATTCGCAACTGGCAAGGAAACGAGCGAGTCCAAGATCGCCGGGGCAGGGGACCCGGCCTACAGCAAAGACGCGGTTCTGTAGGCCCGGTGCCCTCGCCGGGCGGCCCACGCCAATTCCTCGGCTCAGGAGTTCTGAGCCTTGGCGGGTTGGTGGCCCTTCCATCCGAGGGGGTTTCTCGGGTTCAACCATTTTGTTCACGGAGTTGGTATAAGACTCCCGGTGGCGGGAACCGTTGCGCCAAGCCGCCGGGCCGTTCCGCCGTGACTTGCTGGCAACGCGCTCCGCCGGTACCGGTGCATCCTCAAGTTGTCGGTTACTTCGGGGGCCGCCGGGGCAGGGGACCCGGCCTACAAAAGCGAGCGCACGCCGCCGTAGGCCCGGGGCCCTCACCGGGCGTTCTTTGACACCGGCAACTTGGGGATGCGCTCCGCCGGTAATTGCCGTTGGGATTGCCCTTTACTCAACTCAGAATTCGTGCTTTCGTAAGCAGGTGCAAATGAAAAAGTGCCTCGTAATGCTGAATGTGTGTCTGCTGACAGCCGCGGCTCGCTCCGCCGTGCGGGTGGCTGTCCAAGACAGCAATGGCGTAGCCGTGATTACCTACGAATGCACCGCTGGCGAGGTCGTCCGGTCTTTTGCTTTGGATGTATCGGTTGCCAAGGGACGGGTCGTCGGCATCTCGGATTTCTTTCGAGGCGAGAGCAAGGCGGGCGCGAAAGGTTATGGGATTTTTCCCGCCGCGTTTCGCGATCACATCACGGTCAGTTCCGGAACCAATGCGAATTGGAACGTGAGTGAATATACTCCGCTGGCCGTCGTGGCGGACAGTCCGACTAACACGCTGCCGGGCCTCAACTCCGCCGGCGTCACTCTCGAATTCGGCGGGCTTTGGGACGCCAACACACCAGCCGCCTTTCCGCCGGCGGCGAGCACACTGTGCAAACTACAGATCAGCGAAGCCGCCCAGGTGTCCGTGACGGCGAATGCCAGTCGCGGAGGCGTGGTTTCGGCTTCTCCCGGCGTCAGCCTCACGCCGGTCTTCGCCGGAGCGCTGGTGGATCCGTCGGTGATCATTACCGGAATCCAGTTGGTGGGCGGAATCGTAACCATCACTTTCAAGGGGGGCGAACTACAAACCGCTCCCGCCGTCGGTGGCCCATGGTCCGGCACGGGAAACAGCAGCGGGACATATACCAACTCCGTGAGTGACGGCCCGGCGAGGTTCTATCGTGTCTATCATCATTAGTTCCTTATGAATAGCAAAACGAAGGTGTCATTCTTGGCCGTTGCCTTGCTGCTGGGTGCGAGCCTGGCGGGGGCGGACAGCGGTCTTTATCGGCCGTTGGGTTACCTGTATCTCTCGCCCTTGCCCGGGTCGGAATATACCTCGTCACAGACTAGGTTTGTGCTGGTGCGTTTCACGGATGTTTCCCCCTCCGCGGTTACCAACTTGTCCCAGTTCATCCAGGTGACCGGAGCGCGCAGTGGGAACCACCCCGGCCAGACTAAGATTGCCAGCGACCGCCGGACAGTCATTTTTCAAATGTCCTCGGATTTCCAAGCGAACGAACTGGTGACGGTGAATTTGACGCCGCAAATGCTGTCGGGTGCCGTCCAGCCGTCTCAATATCAGTTCATGATCTCCGGGCACATGCCGGCCCCCCCCGCAGTAACAGCCCGCGGTGACAATCCCCCGAATGAAACCAAGGAGATGGCCTTCGACGGCGATATCAACACTAAATGGCTCGATCTGGTGGTTCCCAACGGCACCACGAATTTCAGTTGGATCCAGTATGTTTACCCGGTGAACGAAACTCACATGGTGAACCAGTATGCCATCACCTCAGCCAATGACGCCCCCGAGCGTGATCCCAAGGACTGGCGTTTTTACGGCGTGGGCGCGACTAACAACCTGACCTTGCTGGACACGCGGACCAACCAGACCTTCGGCAGCCGGTTCCAAACAAGAACCTTTGCTTTCACGAACACGACGGATTTTCGGGGCTACCGTCTGCAAATCAGCAAGGTCGGCAATCCTAACACCGCCAGCGGAGTCCAACTGGCGGAACTCGTTTTCATTGAACCCACTGGCTCCATCCTGCGCGAATACTGGTTGGGCATCTCCGGCGCGTCGGTCAGCGATCTGACATCCAGCGCCAATTATCCGAATAATCCCAGTGGCCGGGATCAACTCACCAGTTTCGAAGCGCCGACGGATTGGGCGGAATACTACGGCACCCGGGTGCGGGGATACATCACGGCACCCAGCACGGGCAGTTATGTGTTCTGGATTGCGACCGATGATGGCGGCGAACTGTGGCTGAGCACCAATGACGATCCTGCCAACAAAAGCAAGATCGCCTACATTCTCTCATGGGCCAGTTCGAGGGAATGGACCCGGGAAAGCTCTCAAAAATCGGCTTCGATCAACTTGATCGCGGGGCAGCAATATTACGTTGAGGCGCTGCAAAAGGAACACGGCGGCGGTGACAACCTGGCGGTAGGTTGGGCGAAACCCGGTCAAGGCACATCCGCTCCCTCGGAAGTCATCCCGGGATGGGCGCTCTCGCCTTGGACGAACGGAGCCTTATCGCCTCTTACAGCAGATGCGCCAGTGGGCAGCAAGAGCGTCTTGAGCGGTCAGACGATGTTTGTAAAAGGCGGCCCAGGGCCGGTTGTCTCTTCTCTGGTTACACCCGGCCAGTCAGGAATCATGGTCAACGGCGTATCCGTCCCCGCCGATTTCCCGCATATCAACATCACGGTCAATAGCAACCCAGCGCCTGAGTATATCTTCATTGATAACCGGGGCGGTGCCGGGCAGTGCTACAACGTCATTTTTGACAACTCCGGCTCGCCGGTCTGGTACCAGCGGATGCCTGACGAGCGGCGGGACATGAAAGTGCAGCGTAACGGCGTGTTGACCCTGCTCGCGCGCGACAACGGCCAGTATTTTTATGGGTTGAATACCAACTACGAGAGGATTGCGGAATACTCGACCGTCAACGGTTACTCGGTGGACGAGCATGAGTTGCAAGTGCTGGCGGATGGAACGTATTTTCTCATTGGTTTGCACGGGGAGAATGTGGACCTAAGCCGTTACCTGTCCGGTGGCAGCACGGTTGGCGTCACCGAAAATTGCATCCAGCAGTTCACCCCGGCCGGCGAGCTGATCTTCCAATGGCGGGCCTGGGACCACCTCGATGTGGCCGGCCAGCAATATGTCGTTAATGCCGCGAATCCCGGTGATTTTCCGCACATGAACGCCATTGATGTGGACACGGATGGTCACATCCTGCTTTCCAGCCGCAATACCAGTGAAGTAACCAAGATCAACCGGGATACGGGCGAGATCATCTGGCGGCTGGGCGGCACGCACAACCAATTCACCTATGTCAATGATCCGCTTAGTGGTCCGCGCAACCAGCACGCTATCCGCTCAGTCGGCACCAACCGCTACACGCTCTTTGACAATGGCGACGGGCATAGTCCCCAAGTGTCGCGCGCCGTGGAATATCAGTTGAATCCCACCAACCTGACGGCCACGGTCGTCTGGCAATACCCGGCGACTCCGACGACGAGTCTTTTCTCTCATTACATGGGCAACGCTCAACGCCTGTCCAACGGCAACACTCTGATCAACTGGGCCGTGGGGAATCTGCCCAAGCTCACGGAGGTTCGCCCCAATGGCACCAAGGCGTTCGAGATGAACTGGGTGAACCAATATGAAGCCTACCGCGTCTGGCGCTGCCCCTGGCGGGGGGCGGCCCGGAAGCCCTATCTGATCCTAGAAGCCTACCCTGACAACGTCACGCTGATCTACAACCAGTTCGGTGACACCAACGTGGTTACTTACCGCATCTACGGGGGAACCTCACCGCAGTCAACTAACCTGCTGGCCGTCTCCGGCACGACGCTGAAGCGTCTGACGAACCTGGAGAATGGACGGCTCTATTACTTCCGCGTCACTGCCGTGGACAAGAATGGCGTGGCAGGCGGCTTTTCCAACGAAGAAAGCGTCACCGTCAACATCATCAAACCCGGCCAGAACATGGTTGCCAACGGGGAGTTCTCCTCCGGAAAGAATTCCTGGACCTGGACGGTCACTGGTCCTGCGACCGCAGCCTGGACAGTCACCGGCGGCGTCAGCCGTTTCGATATCACCAATAGCGGCAGCACCACCACGAGTATTCAGTTGAAGCAGGCGGGCATTCCGCTGATCTTGGGGAACAAGTACGTGTTGGAGTTTGACGCATGGACTAGCAGCGGTACGCGTAACATAGAGGCCAAGATGCAGAACAGCGCTGCCAGCCTCAACTACAGCGGAATAAAAACGCCTGCTCTCAGTCCGACCGCGACCCACTTCCGCTACGTATTCACGATGTCGGCGTCGTCGGATTTCAGTTCCCAGATGGTTTTCAATCTGGGAGGCTCGACTAAACCCGTCTATCTTGATAACATCTCGCTGTTCAACCCGCCGCCGGGCGACTTCAACCTCGACGGCCGCGTGGACCTTCTGGACCTGGCGGTGCTGACGGGCGAGTGGCTCAAGCGGCAGACGAATTTGGTTTCGGATCTGGACGGGGATGGTCAAGTGGACTTCAAGGATCTTGGGATTCTTGGGGAGAATTGGTCCGGCGGCCCCTGACGGGCAGGAACGGAGAGTCGTGAACTAATTGAAAGAAAGCGCTTATATGAACATGAAGAAAGTTGGTTTGTTGGGTGTAACTGCGGTGACGTTACTGGGTGCCGGTACTGACGCGAAGGCGCAACTGCCGCCGGATTTTCCCAGCATGACGGTCTCGACCTGCGATACCAACGCGGTAGGTGACGGTTACATCTTTCTGGAGGTAACCGACTCGGCGACGAACGGAGGTTACTACTTGATGATGCTGAAGAACGACGGCACGCCTTTTTGGTACACCAACGTGCCGGACCATAATTACGATTTCAAGGTGCTGCCCAACGGGTATCTGCACTATGCCAAGTTCTATCACACCCATTCGTGGACTGGCGGTGGGGATGTCACGCACGAGATCCTGGATAACAACTACCAGCCCAAGGAAACGATCAGAGCTGGCAATGGCTATGCGGCCGATGCGCACGAGTTCCAGTTGCTGCCCAATGGCCATGTGCTCTTGCAAGGTTACTACAAGACGCAGATGGACGTGAGCAAGTACGTCGTGGGTGGGTATCCCAACGCGCTGGTGGCCGGAGCGATCATTCAGGAGCTGGATGCCCAGCGGAACGTCGTTTTTCAGTGGCGATCGTGGGACCATTTCACCCTGCTCGGCTATTACGGACCTTATTTGACGCCGAACAACCCCGCCGGTCAAAACCCGGTCATTGACGCCTTCCACCTTAATACTGTGGTCTTGGATACCGATGGCAATCTCTTGATCTCCAATTTTGGCATGGATGTTTGGAAGATCAACCGGCAGACGGGCCAGATCATGTGGCGGATCGGCGGCCTGGCCAATCAGTTCTCGTTTGTAGGCGTGAACCCGCTGCTGGCCCGGGGCCATTTCTCCGGCCATACCGTGAGCCGGTTGGAAAACGGCAACATTCTGATCTACTGCAATGCTGACCAACTCGCCACGCGCTCGTCGAAGGTGTATGAGTACAAACTGGACGAGACTAATAAAGTCGCCACCTTGATGTGGACCTATGCCCCGCCCACGAATACACCCTACTACGCCTGGCACTATGGCAGTGCCCAGCGCCTGCCCAACGGCAATACCTTCATCGGCTGGGGCGGCGCGAACATCATGCCCGGCATCGGCGGCCTCACCAACCAAGCGATTCCCGCCTGCACCGAGATTACGCCGGACGGCACGGTGGTTTTCGAGTTGAAATTCAATGACGTGAAAATGGCCAGCTACCGCGCTTACCGGTTTGTCTATCCGCCGGCTTCCCAAGCCAAGGTGGTGACGAGGTCCGAGTTGACGGCCGGCAATTCATACGGCTTTGACGGGACAGGCATCGCCATGGAAATCATTAGCGGCGGCGGCGGCTACAACCAGGCGACGCTAACGCGGGAACCTTACGCGCCGGTGGACCCACTGTTCAATGGGAAGGCTCCACGAGTCATGCCAGTGCGCGTGAAGCTGACCGCCGTCAGCATTGATACCCTGGAGGCTGGGATGAGTTTTGACACGGTGAGCTTTGGCTTCACGGACCCTGCGACACTGACTGTGTACCACCGTGGTCAAGCTGGCCAAGGCGTGTTCATTCCTCAAGTCACTCAGTACAACTTTGTTACCAAGCAATTGGAGGCAACGGTGGCGATGACCGCACAGTCCGGTGAGCTTGGCGAATTCATCTTCGGGTATCCAGAGGTGGCCGAGGTGGCCTATGCTCCGACCCTAGCCGCAGTGGAGAACTATCGCGGAGTTCAGCCTTACGAGATAGTTGGTCCCCTGCCGGCCTCGCCCGGCACCAATTACCCCGTCAACCAGGAACTGCCGGTCTGTCTCGCCTGGTCACCGAATGGCTTTGCGGCCGCGTATCAAATCCAAATCGCCAACAGCAATGACTTTGCCGCTCCGGTTGTTGACGTGCCCTATCAGACGGACGCTTTCTATGTCTGGAGCAATGCCGCCCCTGGCAAGATATACTATTATCGTGTTAATACCTCGAATGACGGAGGCACCAGTGGCTGGGCGAACGGCTTATTTCAAACGGTCGCGCCAATGATTGCCGTCACGGCTCCAAACGGAGGGGAGGCCTGGCAGCGCGGCTTGAAATACTTCGTTCAGTGGAAAGGCAACACGCCGGAACCCGTGGTGATTGACCTTTACAAAGGCGGCGTGTTCCTCAAGACGCTGGCCACCAATGCCAACACCGGCGCCTATCGGTGGAGTATCTCGGTCAGCCTTGTGCCAGACTGTGATTACTCGATCAAGGTCGTTAGTTCGACGACCGGAACCTTGTTCGACACGAGCAACATGCCCTTCAGTATCATTGATGCCCCGGTGATCAACGCCGGCTCGGTGACCCGGCTTGCTGACGGTCGGGTGCAGTTCGGACTGACCGCTCCGGGCGCAGCTCAGGCCACGGTGCGGGTTTCGACAAACCTAACCGTCTGGCAGGACTTGCGAACGGTGACGGTAACCAATGGCAGCGCGGTGTTCACGGATGACACCGCGACGAACTATCCCGCTCGCTTCTACCGCCTCCGAGTGCCGTAAAGAGACAGCGGTTGGCTGCTCACACCGCGCCGCGTCAAGGTAGAGGCGGCGCGTCTAAGAACAGTTGCCCATTAGTCGGATGATGAACAGGAAACCATGAAGATGACTGACATGAAGAAGAGGCTGGCAGGTTGTGCGTGCTTGCTGCTCGCTTCGCAGGGCGTGTTGCACGCCGCCGAGACAATAGTGACTCCGGACCTTGATCGCGAAACGCTGGACCAGTGGTCAGCACCTTATCGCGGGTGGCATTACTGGCCGGGTCACGTCATCCCGGCCGAACCGAAGATCCCCGGGCACGAGAAGTTCCGGAACACGGATGTCCCGTGCGTCTATCAACTGCCCGGCCAGCCGGACAAATGGTTTATGAGCCTCATCGCCTTCAATGGGCAGGGCTATAACTCCTTCGTTGCTGAGAGCACCAACCTGGTCCATTGGAGCAATCTCCGGCTGGCGATGGGCTTCGGCCCCACGAACGAATTCGACGCCGGCGGATGCGTCATCGGCGCGTTTCTCTACGAGTCCTATGATGTGAAAGCGCCGCGCCTGCTCAAGCAGCGAGACGGTAAGTTCTGGACACTCTATGGCTGTTACCCGCGCCAGGGCGGCTATGAACTGCGGCCGGGGTACGAAGGCGTGGCTCAGAGTGGTGATGGCCTAGGGTGGCAACGGGCGAAGAACGCGCCCATCCAAGCTGTCCAGGATTCTGATTGCGCGGCTTGGGAGAAGGACTGCATTTATCAACCCTGGCTGGTGGAGCATCGGGGCCGGTTCTTCAACTTCTATAACGCGGCCAATGGCGGCACCGAACAAACTGGCCTAGCCTTCTCCACTGACTTGCTGAACTGGATGCGCTATCCCGCCAATCCGGTGATTCGCAATCGCCCGGGTGGCTACGACGCGCAATTTGCTTCCGATCCCAAGGTGTTTCGTGACGGCGATCACTGGACGATGTTCTACTTCGGCGTGGGGCGGGACGGTGCCCATATCATGGTGGCCTTTTCACGTGACTTAGTGCATTGGACGGCGCATCCGGAGCCGCTTTACAAGGCGGGCGGCAATCCCAGCGGCTTGGACCAACAATACGCGCACAAGATTTCACTGGTGTACAACACTAAGAACGAGACATTCTATCTCTACTATTGTGCCTGTGGTAACCAGGGCCGCGGGATTGGCTTGATTACCAGCAAGCCGCTCCCGCGTTCGGCTGCGGCACCAGTTGTCAAAGAAACGACTCCTCCATGAAAACACGTTTATTCACCAGCGCCACACTTATGCTGTTGGCCGTCACTAGTTTCGCCGCCAGTACGGTCACCCCAGGCATGGCAACCAACCCCCAACCATCGCTGAGTTGGGAAAACGAGACCCAGGATACCTGGCACGGCTGCAAGCGTCATCTCTTCAAAATCAACGGGCTGACGGCCTGGGTGGTCGAACCAAAACAGCCATTGCCAGGAAACCCCTGGTCGTGGTGTCTCGAGTTTCCAGACGCCTTTACGGAAAGATGCGCTGCGCCGGCCCTGTTGGAGAGAGGTTTCTTTCATGCCCACATTGCCGTTGGGAATACCTTTGGTTGCCCGGCAGCGATTCGTTCATTCAATGCCTTTTATGAAGCTCTGACCGCCAAAGGACTTTCCCCCAAGCCCGTTCTTATTGGAATCAGTCGCGGAGGTCTGTATTCGTATCGCTGGGCAGCGGAGAATCCGGGGAAAGTCGCCGCGATATACGGGGACGCCCCGGTATGCGACTTCAAGAGTTGGCCCGCAGGCAAAGGAAAAGGCGACGGCAGTAAGGGGGATTGGGAGACATTACTTAGATGCTATGAATTCAAAGACGAAGCGGAAGCGTTGGCTTACCCAGGTAATCCCATTGATGTTCTGAGACCGCTGGCCGATGCCAAAGTTCCGCTCATACACGTCGTCGGCGATACAGACACCGCGGTTCCAGTGGCGGAAAACACTGCTATCTTGGAGCAACGCTACAAGGCGCTTGGTGGAACCATCCAAGTCATTCACAAACCCAATGTTGGCCATCATCCTCATGGGCTGGAGGATCCCACCCCAGTCGTGAATTTTTTGTTGAAAGCGGTCGGCACCAACACACCCGCCAAATCATGAGCCTATTGACAAACGGTTTCCTATTTGCTCAATTCTTGACTATGACGACTCTTACATGTTTTAGCTGGAGAAGCGGACTATGGGCACTGGGTTTCGCCCTCGCGTCCCTGGCGGCGCCAGCCTTCGCCGAATCCATTTCCGTCGTCAGCACCAACGAAGTGGCGGCGTTGCGGAATGCCATCACGGATCTTACGGCCACCTTCGGCAACCAGTACCCTGGCGGCAAGGATTTCCTGGCGCGGCTCGACGAGTTGGGGCAACGCCCTCAGCTTCTACGGGAGGACTTCGAGACACTTAGGCGCGGAGCATTGACGGCCAACCCGCTCGTTAGCGGCCGGCCCCTGCTCTATGTGGTGCGCAGCCAGTACCGTTCCGATCACCACAACACCGAGACCATGTTCCAGACGGGAGAATGCAACACTGGCAGTTACCAACCCGGCGGTCCTTTGAAGACGATTGATTTCGCCCGTAACGGAGAGACTCGTGTCGTGGCCGACCCCGGCCCGGAAGGCCGGATTCGTGATCCGGACGTTCACTTTGATGGCCAACGAATCGTATTCTCCATGCGGAAGAACATCCGCGATAACTACCACCTGTACGAAATCAACGACGACGGCACCGGATTCAAGACACTCACGTCCGCCGAGGGTATCTTCGATATTGACCCGCTTTACCTGCCGGACGACAGCATCTTCTTTACTTCGTCGCGCGAACCGAAGTACTGCATGTGTAACATCCATATCATGGGGAACCTGTTTCGCATGGAGGCGGACGGCGCGAACATCCACCAGATCGGTAAGAGCACGCTGTTTGAAGGGCACGGCTCGCTGATGCCGGACGGGCGCGTGATCTATTATCGCTGGGAGTATATTGACCGAAATTTCGGCAATGCGCAGGGGCTATGGACCGCCAATCCCGATGGGACGGGCCACGCGGTTTACTACGGCAATAACACGCCGGCTGGGGGCGTGGTGCTCGATCCGCGGGTTATTCCGGGGACTGAACAAGTGCTCTGCATTCTGGGATCCTGCCATGACCGTCCTTGGGGGGCATTGGCGATCCTCGACCGCCGGCGCGGCGTGGACGGTCGCGCCCCTGTTCTCCGCACTTGGCCGGCAAGTGCGATCAACCTAGTCAGTGATCCCGGCGCACCCAATGGTGGGTTTGATAGTTTCACCGGAGTCGCCCCGAAATACGAGGATCCCTATCCCCTTTCGGACAAGTATTTCCTCTGCTCCCGTATGACTGGCGAGGGCGAACAGATGGGAATCTATCTGGTGGATGTCTTCGGGAATGAAATCCTGCTGCATAAGGAAGGCGCGGGTTGTTATGACCCGATGCCGCTGGGGCCGCGTCCGCGCCCGCCGGTCATTCCGTCGCGCCGCGATTTCAACAACACCGACGGGTACTTATATGTGCGGGATGTGTATAACGGCACCCACATGAAAGGGGTCCAACCCGGCAGCGTGAAGTTTCTAAGAGTGATCGAATCGCCGGAGAAACGCTTCTGGACGGAGCCAGGTTGGAACGGGCAGGGCGTCGAGCGACCGGGCATGAACTGGCACGATTTCAACAACAAACGCATCTTGGGAACGGTCCCCGTGGAGTCCGACGGCTCCGCCTTCTTTGCGCTGCCCTCCGACCGGTTTGTCTATTTCCAACTGCTTGATGAAAATGGAATGATGGTTCAGTCCATGCGCAGCGGCACGACCGTTCAGTCCGGCGAATGGGTTGGTTGTGTCGGCTGCCACGACGAGCGCCGGGCTGCGCCGCCGGTTATGACTGGCAGCGTCCCGCTGGCTATGAAGCGGTCGCCGAGCCGGCTGGAAGGATGGCATGGTCCGCCCCGGATGTTCAACTATCGGACGGAGGTCCAGCCGGTGTTCGACCAGCATTGCGTCAGTTGTCATGACTTCGGCAAGAAGGCTGGCAAGAAGCTGAATCTGGCCGGCGATCGAGGCTTGGTCTTCAATGTGTCCTATGTGAATCTGTGGACCAAGGGCGCACTCACTGTGGTGGGTGCCGGCGTGCCCGAGATCCAGCAACCCTATTCCTGGGGCTCGCATGCCAGCCGGCTGACCCAAGTCCTGACGGATAAGAAGCCCCATCACGACGTGAAACTCACATCGGACGAGTTGGAGCGGATTGTGACTTGGGTGGATCTTAATGCCACTTACTATCCGAGTTACGCCAGTTCGTATCCGCACAACCCTTACGGTCGCAGTCCGGTGAGTGATGGCCAGTTGAACAAGCTTAAGCAGCTCGGCCTTGACGTGGGAATCACCGACCTCAGCTTCGATCGCCCGGAGGTCAGTCCTGGACTGGCTAAGTTGCCGCCGAACGATCCGCGTTACACGGAGGCGCTCGCCATCATCCGCGAGGGGCAGGAATCTCTGAAGACGAATCCGAATCCCGACGCCAATGGTTTTGTCGCTTGCGGTACGGACCAGCAGCGGGACCGGAAGTATAATCTGCGAGCGGAGATAGAGCGCCGCAACCGGGAGGCCATCCGCGAAGGCCGGAAAGCCTACGAAACTCTTTCGCTTACCAACACTCTTTCAAAAGTGGGCGCTAACCATGACCGCTGACGCGACTCAGCAGCCTTCCATGCCGACGAAAGGCGGGCGCTTTTACAGCAGGCGGCTCGACCATTGCTTGACCGCACCAGGCAAACCGTCAGTCCAGTCGCACATATCCCTCTTAGCCATGAAGCGAAACAGCCTCATGGCAAGTTACCATCAAATATAACATTAACATAACTATGCAACAGAACACTCAGCTCACCATCACCCGGCGTTCTCTGATCGTCAGAAGCTTGGTGGCCGCGGCCGGAGCGGCGTTTGCCGGCACCCTCGGCGGCAGTCGCGCCTCGGCGCAAGGCCAGCCTGATTCCACGAGAACCAAAACCTACACCAACGCCGACTTCTACGATACCGACGGCAAGTTCCTCGTCGAGAAGGCACGCGAGGCTTACTATGACATGTTCCGCCGGTTTCATTACCCGATCTCGGACACACTCAAGAAGGATATGTGGATACTCGACTTCGGCCTGGGTGACTTTTCCCAGGTTGGTATGGCGGGCATCTTCTGGCTCAACCGACAGGACTACAGGTATTTCGGGCACGAGATTTTTCTCCTTCCTGGCCAAATGATCCCGGAGCACTGTCATCTCCCCACGGCGAAGGGCGCGGCCAAGATGGAATCGTGGCAGCCGCGGCGCGGGATGATCTTCACGTTCGGCGAGGGGGATGCCACGCCGGAGTTGATCGGGAAGATCCCGAAGAGTCAGCGTGAGCAGGTAAAGTCGCGCTGCTGCAAACCGTTGGAGATTGATCAGATTGGGCACCTCAATCGGCTGGAAGCCTTCCACTTCATGGTCGCCGGCCCCGAAGGTGCCTTGGTTACCGAATACGGCACGTTTCACGACATGGACGGCCTGCGATTCTCCAATCCGAAGGCCAAGTTGTAAGTCGCCCGCGCCGTAACCTAGCCGAAGAGAACCACCTATGGCAGACTTATCCCTATTCGATTTGACCGGCAAAAGTGCCCTGGTAACTGGCGCGGCGGTGGGCATTGGTCGTGGTTGCGCCGTAGCGCTGGCCCGCGCCGGGGCCAGCGTCGCGGTTGTGGATCTTAACGAGGCGGCTGGCAGCAGGACGGTTCAGGAGATTCGTTCGATGGGTCGCCAGGCGATATTCGTCCACTGCGACGTCACCAAACGCGACCAAGTTCAGACCATGGTGCGCCGCGTGGCCGAAGAGTTCGGGCGTCTCGACCTCGCGATTAACAATGCCGGGATCGCCATTCTCGGCGCGGACGAAGAGATCGCACAGGAGGCTTGGGACAAAGTAATCGCCGTAAATTTGACTGGCGTGTTTCTCTGTGCCCAGGCTGAAGCCCAGCAAATGACCCGGCAGACGCCGACTGATGGCAAGATCATCAACATCGCTTCCATGTCGGCAACCATCGCCAACTGTAATGCCTCCTACGACGCCTCGAAGGCCGGGGTCGTTCACATGACTAAGACCCTCGCCGCCGAGTGGGGGCGGTTCAACATCAACGTCAACTGCATCAGCCCCAGCTACGTGCTTTCCTCGATGCACGCCTCCACCCCCCTCGCCGTCCGTCAGCGCATCCGGGAACTTACCCCGCTCGGACATGTGGAGCGGACGGAAGATCTGCACGGAGCGGTGATCTTTCTCGCTTCGGCAGCCTCTAACTACGTCACGGGACATGACCTTATGGTGGATGGTGGACATACGCTTAATGCCTGGCTGACCCCGCTTTCGCGAAGTGTTCCGCCGCGTGTAAGCCCGGCGGAGGAGGTTATTGGACTTAAACACGATCTTGATCTCCTGGGATTCACTTACGACAGCGACGGCATTAATCCTAGCGTCCACCCTGAAATTGCAGGGGCCTTCCAAGCAGCCTTCGGAAAAAGGACGTGAGGTCAGCGGCATGAAGTTGACAGCCACACAGTTGGCGCGAATGATGGATCTCAGCGCCGTGCGGGCTGAAGTGAGTCTTGCCGAGGTCGGCCTATTAGCAGAGGCTGCCCGTAAGTATCATTGCGTCTGTGCATTTGTTCTGCCCTGTTATCTCCCTGAACTGAAAGTCTTGCTGGCCGACGCTCGTGATGTGGGTGTGGGCGGAGTGGTTGGCTTCCCTTCCGGGGCACATAGCACGGCGATTAAAGTAGCGGAAGCGCGGGAACAACTCCTTGCCGGCGCGATGGAGCTGGACATGGTGATCAATGTCGGCATGTTGCGCTCCGGTCGTGACGGTTATGTTGCGGACGATGTCCGAGCCGTTGTTGAGGCTGCCGGGGCAGTGCCAGTAAAAGTTATCCTTGAGGCACACTATCTGAATGATAAGGAGATCGTCCGCGGTAGCCAACTGGCCGTTCGCGCGGGAGCCGCCTTCGTCAAAACCGGAACTGGCTGGGCTCCGACCGGCGCCACCCTGCACAACCTGCGACTGATTAAGTCCGCAGTGGGCGATGCGGCGCAAGTAAAGGCGGCTGGCGGCGTGCGCGACCTCAAGACAGTCGTGGAGATGATCCGGCTTGGCGTGAGTCGGTTTGGCGCGGGCCTGGCGACGGGGGCGAAGATACTCGACGAATGCGCCGCGCTGGCCGACGGAATCGAGGTGTAACGATGGCGGAGACGATCCTTGCTTACGACTTAGGCACAGGTGGCAATAAGGCGTCACTCTACGACTCTCAAGGACGCCCGTTAGCTTCGGTGTTCGCTTCCTACGAAACGGAGTATCCGCAGCCCGGCTGGCATGAACAACGGCCCGATGCCTGGTGGGAATCAGTGGTGCAGAGCACCCGGCAACTGCTGGCGAGTCGCGCCACTGATCCGCGGAGTATCCGCGCCCTGGCGATTTCCGGCCACAGTCTGGGTTGCGTTCCGCTGGACG
Organism: uncultured Verrucomicrobiota bacterium; assembly: GCA_903847485.1. Taxonomy (GTDB): domain Bacteria; phylum Verrucomicrobiota; class Verrucomicrobiia; order Limisphaerales; family JAJXZI01; genus CAINDV01. The sequence goes on along the minus strand of CAINDV010000258.1, from coordinate 3,473 downwards.
CCGACGGTCGCCTGCTCCGTGCCGCCACGCCTATCTGGTCGGACACAAGACCGATAACTCAGGCGGCCCGCTTTTTCGAGCAGATAGACCCTCCCCGTTGGTACCGGCTTACCGGCAACGGCTTTCCGCCGCCGCATTACACGGTTTTCAAGATTCTCTGGTATCGCGATTGTGAGCCGGACCTCTTCGCCCGCATCCATAAGGTGGTTGGTACCAAGGACTACATCAACTACCGACTTACCGGCCGTATCGCAACTGACCACTCGTATGCTTCTGGCAGCGGCGTCTATGATCTGCTGAAGTGGAGTTACTCGGAGGAGCTACTGACTGCGGCTGGCCTGCCACAGTCCATTCTCCCAGAGATCGTCCCTTCCACTGAGATACTCGGTGAGTTGACCGCCGAGGCGGCGGAGTCTTTGGGCCTGCCTTGCTGTATTCCGGTCGCCTGTGGTGGCGTGGATAACTCTTGCATGGCCTTGGGGGCGAGAAACATCGCGGAAGGGCGGACTTATGCGTCACTCGGCTCTTCGATGTGGATCGCGGTTTCCTCGAAACGGCCCTTATTGGACGACACGGTCAAGCCCTACGTTTTCACGCATGTTATCCCCGGCATGTTCGCTTCGGCCGTGGCGATCTTTTCAGGAGGCACGTCGCTCCGGTGGGTGCGGGACCAATTCTGCGCCAATCTGATCGCGCAAGCCCACGCCGAGAACCGTGATCCCTACGAACTCATGACGGCCCTGGCTGCGCGTTCGCCGGTGGGAGCAAAGAAGCTCCTTTTCAATCCGAGCCTGGCCGGAGGATCCTCTCTGGAACCGAGCGCAAACATACGGGGCGCTTTCCTCGGGCTGGACCTGGGCCATGTCCAAGCCGATGTTATCCGGGCGGTGCTGGAAGGGATTGCTTTGAATTTGCGGCTGGCGCTGGACGAGTTGCGAAAGCTGGGAGATATCGGCACGGAGATGGTAGTGGTCGGTGGTGGAAGCCGCAGCGCACTGTGGCGGCAGATCCTTGCGGACGCCCTTGAGATAGACATAGTAAAGACGAACGTGGGTCAGGAGGCGGGGTCGCTGGGCGCCGCGGCGGTAGCAGCCGTGGCCTGTGGGTTGTGGAGCGACTATCACCGCATTGACGAAATTCACCAGGTCGAGGCTGTAAGTCGGCCCAATCCGGTGAACGTCCGCACTTACCGCGAACTCCGGCCCGTGTTCCAGCAGGCCCGTCTCGACCAGGGCCGGCTGGGAGATAGGTTAGCCTCCCTGGTGATCCCCGTTTGACGGTGGGCGGTTTCGGCTGTGCGTTGTTATCCAATGGCTCCTTCCATCTTCGCCTCGCCACAGCGTCGTGAGCGGCGTGTCCACGGTAACATGGGGCAAGCGGACCAGATTGTCCGCGCTCCCAGCCAAAAGGAGATCTGCTGGATGTTAAAAGTGGGCGCTTGACACTCCGGCCGCGCCTGACACGCTGGGGCAGAATGAATAAGATCAGGCATCAATCCGCCCTCGCCCGCGTGGCCTGCACCGTCTTGGGTGGAGCGTCAGAAAGCAGATTCCAACGGGTTCACAATCCTTTGGTGACTATCCTCCTCTGTTGCCCGCTTCTGCTTCCGGGCAGAGCCTCTGGCGCCGACTCTCTTTACTCCAATGGGACGATTGTCAGCCTTGACGTGCAAGGCAGAATGTTCGAAGCCGTGGGGGTGAGGGAGGGGCGCATTGTGGCGGTGGGAACCAAGGCGGCCGTGTCCCAGAGTCTGCGTCCGGGCTTTGCGCCGATTGATCTTCGCGGCCGAACCCTGCTGCCCGGCTTCTACGCCGCGCACGACCACTTTCCCGACCTCGGATCGGATGAACTCTACCGGGTGGACTTAAACAGCCCTCCCATCGGCGTCATCCGAAATATGGACCAGTTGGTCGCCGTGCTAAGAAGCAAGGCCGGGGTAACTCCGGCGGACGAGTGGGTGGTGGGCTGGGGCTATGACGATACGCTGCTCGCCGAAGCACGCCACCCCACACGCGACGACCTGGACCGCGTCTCCAAGCGGCATCCTATCTGGGTGGTGCATATCTCGGGACATCTCGCTGTCGCCAATTCGCGAGCACTGGAGATCGCGGGAGTGACCAAGACAACTGAACAACCTAGCGGCGGACGCATCCGCGTTGACGCCCAAACGGGTAAGCCCAACGGGGTCTTTTAAGAAGCCGCCCGCTCGCTCGTCTCCCGCCACCTTTCCGGCTACACTGCCGATCAACGGCAGGCGGCGATTAGCAAGGCCCAAGAGAGTTACCTGGCGAAAGGTGTCACCACCACGGTGATTGCCGGCGCTTCCGCACAGACGCTGCAGGATCTGGACGCGGCCGTGGTGGCCGGCACATTGAGTCTGCGTATCTCCGCGCTGCTCGCTCCGAGCTTGGACGGACGTGCGCCTCCTTTGCGCGCAACACCGGAGCGCATTCATATCACCGGAGTGAAGTTACTCCAGGATGGTTCCATTCAGGGTCACACCGGCTACCTCGGCGCACCCTACTACCGACAGCCCGAGGGCAAGCAAGACTATCGAGGTTACGCCTCCCGTCCGCGCGAAGAACTTATCCAGATGGTGACTGGATTCCATCAGCAAGGGCTGCGGGTGGCGATTCACGGCAATGGCGACGCGGCCATTGATGACATTCTCGAAGCCTTCGCCGCCGCGCAAAAAGCCAACCCGCGTCCCGACGCCCGCCACCGCCTCGAGCATTGCCAGACGGCGCGGGAAGATCAACTGGCACGCATGGAGCAACTCGGCGTGTCACCGTCGTTCTTCGTGGGCCATGTCTATTATTGGGGCGACCGTCATCGGGACATCTTCCTAGGCCCCGAGCGCGCCGAACGGATTTCGCCGCTGGCCAGCGCGCTTCGGCATCACTTGCGGTTCACTGTCCACAACGACACTCCGGTCACGCCGGTGAACCCGCTGCTGTTAGTGTGGGTGGCGGTGAATCGGGTCACTTCGAGCGGCAAGGTTCTGGGAAAACGCGAAGCCATTTCTGTCATGGATGCTCTGCGGAGTGTCACCAGCGAGGCTGCCTGGCAGAACTTTGAGGAGCAGGACCGAGGCTCCCTCGAGCCCGGCAAACTCGCCGACTTCGTGATCCTGGACCGGAACCCGCTCACCGTTCCACCCATGGCAATCCGCGATGTGCAGGTGGTGGAAACGATTATCGGCGGTGAGAGAGTGTCAGCACGCTAACTTCCGGCCTGCCCGCGCCGTTTTTCATGCCTCGCTGACCCGCCGGGGACAGCAAATTGACGTGGCCGCGATGTACACGCCCCTGTTGGCGTTCATGGCCATTAATCCCGAATTCCGAAGTTGGCCGCAAAGAACGCAAAGAAACGCACAGCGGGACAACGAGTTTGGTGGGTTCCGAACCATGCCAGGTTTTTTCCCGGCGGCCCAGCCCTACAGCCTTCTCTTTGTGCTCCTTGCGTTCTTTGTG